>JBMDXI010000023.1:0-9321 GCA_048595075.1 Alphaproteobacteria bacterium | reverse complement strand
CATTTAATAGGCTTCTCTGACTGCTGTTGCTGGTCTTTAATAAAAGTGTAAAAATCAAATTCTTTATCAAAAGATATAGCGGCCGCACTTAAACCAATCCGGGAACTAATGGTGCCTGCTTTATAGCGCGTATCAATACTGGGGGTAAACATAAGTATTTCCATCCCCCGCTCTTTGTAGTTATGGGCAGATTGTAACAACATGGTTGTTTTTCCCGCATTCATCGCCGAGTAGTAAAAGTAAAGTTTAGCCATTAATTCCCCTTTTGCTCATCAAATTATGCTGTCCCCTCTACAGTTAAGCGCCAAGTTTCTGCAGGAAGGGTGCCCCCTACCACGCGCGCCATCACGCTATAGTCAGGATTCCCCATCCAACACCCTGCAATAAGCTGCGGGGTAAAGCCTATAAACCACGCATCACGAAAATCTTGGCTTGTGCCCGTTTTGCCCCATACTCTAACCCCTGGGATAGCTGCTTTCTTTCCTGTTCCACGGTTCACTATTTCTTCTAACATACCATTTAAAACCTGTACGGTTGAGGGGTCAAACAGTTGATTTTTTTTATCTTCTTCGTTATCAGGAGATAGTTCAGGGCGCTTGTATAATACTTTTCCATCCATAGAACGAATTTCCAAAATACCATAGGGTTCTATTTTCTTTCCTTGGTTGGCAAAAATTGCCATCATGGTCGTAAGCTCTAGTAAATTGGTACTGGATGTCCCCAGGGCAATACTTAAATTATGTTCCAAAGGGGTTTTAAAGCCCAGGCGTTCTGCTACATCCACAATCTTTTTAACGCCAACCATTTGGGCCAAACGAACTGTTGATGTATTTAAGGAATACACTAAGCAATCTCGCATACTCGCCTCCCCTTTCATTTCCCACCCAAAGTTTTCCACACTCCAGTTTTTATTTTTATAAGAATCGTCGGAAAGGATAAGAGTATCAGGATTATATCCTGCCTCCAGTGCAGCAAGATAAATAACCGGCTTGAAAGTAGAACCCGGCTGTCTTTTGGCTTGGGTTGCAATATTAAATTGACTGCGGTTATAGTTTCCGCCCCCTACCATTACCTTCACCGCGCCGTCATAACCCATTGCCAGGAAAGCAGCTTCTTTAATTTTTCTTTCTTTTCCATGGTGGGATAATTGCTGTTGGATGATAAGGGAAGCTTTGTGCTGTAAAGCACGATCAAGAGTTGTAATAATGATTAAGTCTTCGCGTTTATCCACATATTTAGTTGCTTCTTGCGCAATCCAATCTGTAAAATAGCGCACATTATTATCACGTTTCGCAAAATTTAGCCTCAAGTAATCTACTTGTTTAAGAGCCTGCTGATATTGTGCTTGTGTTAAGTATCCAGCTTCTTTCATACAAGAAAGAACTATCTTGGCCCTTTTCTTAAGATTTTGTTCATTACTTCCATATCGCGAAGGGGCTTTTAATAATCCTACAATCATGGCTGACTCAGGCAAATTCAGATAGGATACAAGCTTCCCAAAATACTGTTGGGCAGCTGCATCCACCCCATAGGTTTGATGCCCTAAGTACACACGATTGAGATAAATAGTTAAAATCTGATCTTTTGTGAAATGATGCTCTAACCAGAAGGCGAGCAGTAATTCTTTTATTTTACGGCTTAAAGAACGCTCGGGAGAGAGGAATAAATTCTTTGCTAGTTGTTGGGTGATGGTGCTTCCCCCTTGCGCAAATCGACCTGCTGCTAGATTACGAAAGACAGCCCGCAAAAGGCCGCCCCAATCAACCCCCATATGGGTATAAAAATGGCGATCTTCAGTAGCTAATAAAGCATTAATAAGAGATCGCGGAACTTGCTTAAGAGAAATAATTTCCCCTGAAATGTCCCCATTTACGGCTATTTCTTGATGGTCTTGACTTAAAAAGACAATGGCAGGACGTCTTGAAGCAGTTTCCACATCTTCTATATGAGGTAAGTCTTGTATATGCCATATGACCACTGCTCCCACAATGATAATAACCCAAACAGCAAGAGCGATCCCTATCTTTAAAAACCATCCCCAGGAAGATTTACGTCGAAAACTTTTTTTCTTCACTCTTTTCATAGCCATTCAATAATATAAGTAGGCCCCCCTTTATAGCTTAAGCATCCAAGTTAGTTACTTTAAGGGCGTTATCCTGAATGAATTTTCGTCGTGATTCTACAACTTCTCCCATCAGAATAGCAAAAACATCATTAGCTTCGTCTATATGGGTAACCTTAACTTGCAATAACGAACGCGCTTCAGGGTCTAGGGTGGTTTCCCATAGTTGTTCAGGATCCATTTGTCCGAGTCCTTTATAGCGGGTAATCGCTAATCCCTTTTGACTTTCTTCTCGCACATACTTCACGAGATCCAAAGGGCCTGTAATAGGAAGTATTTTGTCTTTAATAGTCAATTGAGAAACCTGTTCATAGATACTAAAATCCAACGCCTCTTGGCTCAATTGTCGTGCCTCGGGTGATATTGCTAAAGACGCTGGCAAGCGCACTTCTTCCTTGACACCATCAACAGTACGCTTTAAGAGAATATCCCCTTCTATCACATCACCTGTCCAACGATGTGAAGGTTTTTTAACTAATATTTTATTCAAGCGCTCTGCTAATTTTTCAGCGTGGGTTGTTTCAAATTGGTGTTCCTCTTTCATTTGCTTTAGATCAAATAAACGAATCAACATGGCTTGCTCTATAATATCTGTATGACCTATCTTCACTGTCATCGATAGTAGAAGTTTTTTTATTTCACAGGCTTTACGCAAATAGGTTTCTAAATCTTTCGCAGCGACTTGTACGCCATTCGACGTTAACGTGCTTAACCGCACACCCTCTAGCACCAAATAATTATCCAAAGCCTCATCGTCCTTTAGATAGAGGCGCGATTGATTTTTCTTGAGTTCGTAAAGCGGTGGTTGCGCAATATATAAGTACCCTCCTTCAATAATATGGGGCATTTGTCGATGAAAAAAGGTCATCAATAAGGTACGAATATGGCTACCATCAACATCAGCGTCAGTCATAAGAATAATTTTATGATAACGTAATTTTTCAATGTTGAATTCTTCTTTTCCAATACTTGTCCCTAGCGCAGAAATGATAGTCCCAATTTCGGCTGAGCCAATCATCCGATCAAAACGGGCGCGCTCTACGTTAAGAATTTTACCACGAATAGGCAAAATTGCTTGGTTTTTACGATTACGCCCTTGTTTTGCATTTCCACCCGCGGAATCCCCTTCCACAATAAAAATTTCACTTAAACTAGGGTCTTTTTCTTGGCAATCAGCTAATTTTCCTGGCAAAGAATTAATATCTAATACACTTTTACGACGAGTCAGCTCACGGGCTTTACGGGCGGCCTCACGAGCGAGAGCAGCCTCAACAATCTTGCTTGCAATTACTTTAGCTTCCGCAGGATTTTCTTCAAAGAATATGCTGAGTTTCTCCATAATTAGGCCTTCTACAACAGGACGCACTTCCGATGAAACAAGCTTTTCTTTTGTTTGAGAAGAAAATTTAGGATCAGGCACTTTGACAGAGAGCACACAAGTAAGACCTTCGCGAGCATCATCTCCCGATAAAGTTACTTTCTCTTTTTTGACAACCCCCGCCTCTTGGATATAGGTATTAATAAGGCGTGTTAAGGCAGCACGGAAACCAGCCAAATGGGTCCCCCCATCTTTTTGGGGAATGTTATTCGTAAAACACAGCATGGTTTCATGATAAGTGTCATTCCATTGAAGAGCAGCTTCTACTGCAATGCCGTTCTTTTCACCTGTTACATAAATAGTAGGATTATGAAGAGCTGTTTTATGACGATCTAAGTATTCTACGAAAGCTTTAATACCTCCTTCAAAATACAGCAAGCTTTCTTTACCATCAACAACGCGCTTGTCTTCTAATCGAATGCGTACCCCTGAGTTCAAGAAAGCAAGCTCCCGCAATCTATGTTCTAAAGTTGTAAAATCAAACTCTGTTTTTGTAAAAGTTTCCTTTGATGGCAAAAATGTAACTTCTGTTCCTCGCTTACCCGGTGCCTCCCCTACTTCTTTTAAACGGTCTTGAGGAACCCCCAATTTAAATTCCATATAATGCTCTTTTTCATTGCGCCAAATCCGCAAAGTGAGGGATTCAGAAAGGGCATTCACCACAGAAACACCGACTCCATGTAATCCCCCCGAAACTTTATAAGAGTTTTGGTCAAATTTTCCCCCTGCATGAAGCTGGGTCATAATAACTTCAGCGGCTGATATTTTTTCTTCAGGATGAATATCGACGGGAATTCCCCGCCCATTATCACGAACAGTAACCGATCCATCTTCATTTAAACGTACTAAAACTTCTGTACAATAACCTGCTAATGATTCGTCAATGGCATTGTCCACCACCTCATACACCATATGATGAAGACCCGACCCATCATCTGTGTCACCAATATACATACCAGGACGTTTACGAACGGCATCTAGTCCTTTTAAAACCTTAATACTTTCAGCATCATATGCAGGGATAGAATTATTTGTCATTATGTTCTCTTATTAAATAATTTATTTATTATAAAAATACTCTTAGATACTTATAAGGGATTCTCTTTATTTTGGCAAAGCATTCCCATCAAAAATCTCAAAATATTGAGCATAATTTTTAAAAGGTTTAAAAGTAGACTCATCTGTCCCTGTTAACCATGCTTGCACCCCCAGAAGTCTAATCTCCTCAAACAAGGACAATCGCCGTTCTTCATCTAAATGAGCTACAATTTCATCAAGTAAAAGGATGGGAGTTCGCTCTCCTAGGTGCGTTTGCAAACGGCAATTGGCCAACATCAATGATAAAATAAGCGCTTTTTGTTCCCCCGTAGAGCAAATTTCAATGGATTTATCTTGATCTACATGATAAAGGCGCACATAAGTATGGTGAACACCCAAGGAGCTGCCCCCTGTGATTGCATCTTTGGGGCGCTGCAGTCTTAAGTGTTCTTGAAACTTTTCTTCCACTTGTAAAGCAGGTAAGTGGGATGCCCATTCTTCCAGGGTTCCTTCTAAAATAACTTTTACCCGTGGAAAAGCCGCTAAGTGGCGACAGAAAGGTTCTAAATTTTCTAAATAGGATTGACGTAAAGATAATATAGCTAAGGCCTCTTGCGAGATAGTTTGCTCTAAAATCTTTAACCATTGATCATCTATGATATGGTCGTGGAGAAGCCTAGAGCGTTCTCGTAAAGCATGTTCGTAGCGATATAAATGAGAAGTATAGTCAGGCACAAAGGACGCCACTAGTTTATCAAAAAAACGCCGTCGTTTTGAAAGGCTTTCTGTAAACAAAAAATCCATTTGAGGGGTTTGCCATAAAACCGTTACCCACTCGGCCAGAGTCGATTGAGGCTGCAAGGCTTGGTTAACTTTAATAAGCCGTTGTTCATCGTCTCCTTGAATACCGGTGCCAATATAAACCGTATCCTCGTAATCCAGGGCTAGAGATACCCCTACTGCCCAATCTCTATCGGGAAAACGCATATTTCTAAGGGTACCTAATTTGGCTTTTCTGAGTCCCTTTCCTGCACTTAACAAGGAAAGTGCTTCTAAAATATTAGTCTTTCCCATCCCATTGGCCCCTGTCAGCACAACTGAACTACTTTCTAAGTTTAAGCTAAGGTTTTCATAATTACGAAAATTAGCAAGATGGAGTTGCTTAATAAAGCGAGTTTTAATAGAAATGGAATTTTCTAAGGAAGAAAATGGTTGGGCAATCACAAACGCATAGGCATCAGTACATAAAGTATGCCCTCTCCCGCCCCTCCTCTTATAATAGCAGGGGCACTTTCATCAGCCAAATAGATGACCAAGTTGTCATTTTCTAGTTGTTGGGCAATATTCAACAAATATCTCACGTTAAAGGCAACTAACAAACGCTTACCTGTATAAGTAGCCTCCACTTCCTCAGAGGCATTTCCTTGGTCTAAGCTAGACGCAGAAACAATTACCTTTTGGGGTTCAACTGTGAGCTTCACACCCCTGGTCTTTTCGTCAGAAATAGTTGAGATACGGTCTACCGCTGCAGCAAATTTTTTCGAATCCACCGTCAAAACGCTTTCGTTTTCCGTAGGAATAACTTTTTCATAATCAGGAAAAGTGCCATCAATGAGGCGCGACGCCAACGTAATTCCATCCATTGCAAAAGTAATTTGGATCAGGGAAAGAGAAATGGTCACATCGGAAGTTACACTTTCCAGAAGTTTGCTTAATTCCATAATAGTTTTTCGGGGAATAATAACATCTGGCATGCCAGAGGCCCCTTTAGGTTCAGCTATATCAGCTAAAGCAAGGCGATGACCATCTGTTGCTACCGCACGTAATACAGGCTCCCCTTC
This sequence comes from Alphaproteobacteria bacterium, assembly GCA_048595075.1. Classification (GTDB taxonomy): domain Bacteria; phylum Pseudomonadota; class Alphaproteobacteria; order UBA7879; family UBA5542; genus JBAWWO01. The sequence goes on along the minus strand of JBMDXI010000023.1, from coordinate 2,942 downwards.
GGGTATTTTGGTGTGAAGGTAAATACCATTCAGTGTATAGCGTGTTTCTTCCAAAGACATGGCAAAACTAGTGCTATTAATAAGATATTTTAATTCTGCCGCCTTTAAAGTAAAGGAGTGAGGTAGATTGGCTGTTTTAAGGGTGGAAAAATCTTTGGCTGGCAATATGGGTAAATAAAACTTTGACTTCCCACACTTTATGGACAACTGGCTGCTTTCTGGTATTTCAGCAAGTTCTATAGGTGTTTCATCGGAAAGCTTGCGGACAACTTCATAAAAAGTATGGGCTGAAACTGTTATTGCCCCATCCTCTTCTGCTTTAGCCTTAAGTGTTTCAACAACAGAAACATCCAAATCCGTGGCCGTAATAATAAGGCTTTGCCCCTCTGCCCTTAATAAGACGTTTGATAAAATGGGGGAGGCAGCTTTCTTTTCTACAATACCTTGGGCATGCGTTAATGCTTTTAATAAAACTGATTTTTCAATAAGAACCTTCATAGGGAGTACTTTACCTTCAACTTATGTCTTTCTTTTAATATATGAAAGCCTTAGCCAAAACGCAAGCAGATATATGGTATAAGAGTAAGTTGTACAAATTTTAAATTCGCTCTTGCGTTTTTGATAGATTCTTATTATGGTGCAGACTATAATCTAAGGATTACCAATTGTTGGGGTGTCGCCAAGTGGTAAGGCAGCGGTTTTTGGTACCGCCATTCGTGGGTTCGAATCCTTCCACCCCAGCCATCTATAGCTAAATTCATTTAATTTGAGTATAAGAATTCCCCCCCGTGTCAATCCACGGATCCACGCCCAAGGAGAACGCCGAGGGCAGCACAAGAGGGTATTTGAGCTCTCTATCTTAGGCTCACTTGCCTAGGCTTATTTTTATCTTTTCCTTAAAATAGGAGATTGGCCTCAAAACGTAGGAATCTTGTAGTTGAACGTATTTAGCTTTGTTCAGGGCTTTTACAGCTTGGCTATAAGCCTTGATGTATCGCCGGGATAAGCGCTCCCTTTCAAGGAGCGACTCGTGGCAGGCTTCAAGCTTCTTAAAGTCTTGAGAATCACTGGTTGACTCCTTAATAATAGTAGAAAGCTCCTCTTCTACCTCTTTACTAAAAAAGTAGAGAGGCGAAAAGACTATCCCCTTTCTCTCCAATCCAGCGCCCTCCCTAATACGGTTACTCCATATTAGCTTAAGATTAAAAGGGGATTTTTTACCCTTTTTAAGCGGGTCAATGATTCCTTTTGCTACGGGGCCGAGGATTCCAAAAAGTCCTCCTCTAGCTCTCTCTGCCTTTTGTAGGATGCCTTTAAATTTTTTTTCTGATAGAACATGGCCTTTTTGCTTTTCTAGCCATAGGCTCATTTTCCATCCACAACTAGGTTGTGGCTCCTCTTCAAGCAAGGCCGAAAAAGAAGAGGAAGCAGTTATAAATAAAAATATAAAAGTGCGTAGAGTGAGTTTCATAATTGTTCCTTAAGTGTTAAAGTTGTTAAATATTTTTTTGTAAGTTTTAAATCCATTGCTTTCTACAATTATGAACGCCGCTCTATATAGTACTCTTCATCTATAGTACGAGTTGGCTCATCTTCATTTACAATCCTAAATAGCTGATACTTGGAAACTTCTTGTTCAAAACCACCAATACTTTCAAAAACTGATGGTGAGCGGTAAATGGATTTAGCTTTATTCAGGACTTCCCAAGCCTTTGTATAAACATATATGTATTGGTGGCAGTGATGTTCTACATGGGAAAGGGTCCTTTCGTAATCGGCGAGAAAAAGACGGTGGGTGACAGGTACAGGGTCGGGCTTTAGTACCTCCTTCATAAGACCCAACATAGAACTTCCTATGCAACCACCCCAGTATTTTTCCATGGCGGTATGCCAGTCGTGTTCAGTCCCATTGTTAATACTTTCAGCAAGAAAATCTTGCCATGTTTCGCTAAGGCCGTCCTGTGTATTATCCACTTTAAAGCTGTAAATGATTCTTTGTCTCCGTAGGGGAAGTTGTTTTTCAATTCCCTCTTCAATAAAATCCCTCCATATTTTTATCAGATTATATTTTTTGCCTTCTTTAATTCCTTGAATGATTTTTTTTCCCTGTATTCCCATATTTCCTTCAATACAATTTTGAGCCAATAGAGCTTTTTTTATTATGTACTCATATTTTTCTTCTGAGAGAACATGGCCTTTCCATTCTTCTATCCATAGGCTAACTCTTTGCCAACAAGTAGGGGTTTCCTGGTAGTCGAGCAATGATGAAAAAGAATAAGAAGCGGTTATAGATAAAAATATAAAAGTGCGTAGAGTGAGTTTCATAATTGTTCCTTTCTTAAGTAGGAGTACTATAGGAATTGATTTTTTTATTGCAAGTATTTTTTTAATTAAGACAATTTCTCAATTTTATTGAAGCATTATTTAATCGTCTGCTCTTCTATAAAATATCTGAGAAAATTAAAAAATTTTCTTACAAACTCCGTCAAATCTTGATAAAAAAAAAAGCACCGCCCTACCCTAGGCAAATCATTTCTTTTCATATAAACTTATTTAAATATCCTTATTTTAAGTAGGTTTAGAGAAAGTTGGAGTAAACGTGCACACTGCTATCCCCTTAATGGAAATTGTGACAATTGTTCTATGCGCACTGGCATGTGGAATGGCTTTAACACGCCTTAAGCAACCTGCAGTGCTAGGGTATGTGCTGGCTGGTGTGATTCTGGGACCTTATATGTTAGAAGGGCCTCAAACCCAGATGACCATCAAAGCACTCTCTGAGCTGGGCGTATTTATGCTTCTCTTTATTTTGGGCATCGATATGAACCTACGTTTTTTCAAGAAAAACTGGCTCATCACGTTAGGATGTGTCATCTTACAGTTCCTCTTTAGCTTGGGATGTATGTATCTTATATCCTTGTTTTTCAAATGGTCCTTCGGCC
>JBMDXI010000022.1:0-3171 GCA_048595075.1 Alphaproteobacteria bacterium | reverse complement strand
CCATCCGAATAGCCGCATGATGATAGGCTTTCTGTCGCGAAAGACCTTCAGCCATGTTTCGATCCGCATATTCAACTACAATGATCGCCCCATCCACAAGCATTCCAACTGACAAAATAAGGCTGAAGAGTACTACTACATTCAGGGTAATGCCACAAAGCGCCATAAAGAAAATAGCTGTTAAAAAGGAAACGGGGATAGCTAATCCCACTAAAAAAGCCGACCGCCACCCTAAGCTCCCAATTATAACAATCATCACAAGGATCATCGCCATGATAATGTTATTTTGGAGCTCTTTCAGCATATCCTTAATACGTTTGGAAGCATCTTGCCCATAAGTTACCTTCACCACACTTCCATACTTTTTAACACCTTGCTCGACGTTAGCCCTTATTTTCTCAATAGTTTCAATGATATTCTGACCGATACGTTTTGATACCTCTAGCATAATCACGGGTTTGCCCGCCACACGCGCGTAGGTTTCTCTATCTTTATAAGTTCTGCGCACCTCAGCAATGTCTTCCAATTGCACAACTGTATCGGTGGTTGACTTAAGGGGGAAATGGGAAAATTGCGTTTGTTTTTTTACAAGACCAGGCGTTTTAAGGGAAAAACTACCCGCACCCACCGTCATCAAATTGCTGGGGGCCATTAAGTTGTTTTGGGAAAAAGCCTGGATAATATCTTGGGCAGAAATTTGGTAGGACTCTATTTTTAAAGGATTTATTAATATCTCAATAACTTCTGTACGATTCCCTACTAAAACTGCATCTAAAACGTTGCTAATATTTTTAACATCTTCTTGAATAGACTGGGCTAATTGATACAAAAATCGCTCAGATACATCGCCTGAGATTTCCACATTCAGAACAGGAAAAAGACTAATATTAAACTCTTTGATAACGGGTTCTTCTGTATTGGCCGGATAAAGAGTTTTCGCTAAATTAACTTTATCACGCACATCAATAAGGCCTTGTTTTAAATCAGTACCCGCATGGAATTCCACCATCACCAGCGCCATTCCCTCATAAGCTGTGGATTTTATTTCTTTCACGCCCCCAATACTTTGTAATTCTTGCTCAGTCGGTTTTAGAATTAATCGTTCTGCGTCTTCGGGAGAAATGCCAGGATGAATAATGTGGATGGAAATAATAGGAATAGGCACATCGGGAGATGACTCTTTCGGGATAGAGAGATAGCTTAAAAACCCCCCTATAATAAGAAAAGCAAACAGCAATAAGACTGTGCGCTTATGATGAAGGGCAATTTCAATAAGTTTTTTCATCAGCTATATCAGAAAATATAGGGGTTACAGCGTCACCATCTTTCACTGCTTCTTGTCCCAACGTGATGATGGTGACTTCATCAGGCAGTCCTGTGACCAGCACATTCTCTACCGTCGATTCTGCAATATGAATAGGCTTAAACTTTGCAATACCCCCCTCTACAATTTTCACGCCCAACACACCCTCATCTGAAAGCGTAAGATAGGCAGGGCTAATTTTGTGAAGTTTTTGATCAGTTATCTCTAACCGTACTGTTCCTGTCATACCTGCGGCCAGTTCATGATGCGGATTAGGGATAGCGATTTCCATCTTAAAAGTTTTAGTAGTTTGATCAGAAATAGCTGATAAAAACTTAACTACACCTTCTATATGTACATTATTGCCAAGCGTCACAGAGGCTTTTTGCCCTTTACGAATAGAAGGAAAAACTTGTTCAGTGACGAATACCGTCATTATCAGAGGGTCTAAGCTAATAAATGTACTCCCAAATTCTTTATTAGCAGACACGGTGCTTCCTTCTTCTATGTCATAGTTATTAACCAGCCCATCGAAAGGAGCCCGAATAACCAAATAAGAGCAATTAAGCTCAGCTTGTTTTAAGGACTGTTTAGCCTCTTCAAGCTCAGCGGCAATTCCTGCTACTGAAATAGGGGATTGGTAGTTTTTTTGCGCCAGCTTAGAGGCCGCCCCGAATTGCATCTTCTTATATTTAAGTTGCGAAGTTGCACGTTCTAATTTTTGAAAATAATCTTGATCTTCTAGTTTTATAAGGGGCGTGCCCTTCGTCACAAACTTTCCTTTAGGAACGAGAATCTTCTTCACGATCCCCTCTATACGGGATGAAAGGATCACCTGCTTATCTGCTTGAGTTGTGCCACTTAAATGCACGTAGACAGGGTAAATTTGGGCGCGGAAGCTCTGCACGCGAACCTGTTGAAGTACTGCCGGAGATATAGATTCCTTATCAACTGTTTGGGTTGCTTTTTGTATACCTTCTTGTTTTTTATGGTGGCACGACCCCATCATAAACCAGGCCCCCATCCCTAAAATGAGGACAAGAATTAAAAGATAGGACTTATTAATCTTGTTTTTTTTGGAGGATCGCGACAAAGAACCCGTCTGTTTGGTAGGTGTAGGGGGTGAAGATTGCATAAAACGGATGTCCTTTATACTGTTGCTCAACAGGAATATTTTGCCATACTTTCTCGATAGAGAGCAAGGAATAATCCTGAAAAATCTGTAAAAATTTTTCAATTTGCTCTTCATTTTCTTCTCTTAACAGGGAACAGGTAACATACACGAGGCGTCCCCCTTTTTTCAATAAAGTATCGGATGTTTTTAAAATGTTCTTTTGTTGTTCCTTTAATGTTTCAATGTAGGGTTGTGTTGTCCGCCAGCGCGCATCAGGGTTACGGCGCCATGTGCCCATTCCCGAACAGGGGGCATCCACTAATACACAGTCAAAGGCATTGAAATGTCGCTTTACCCACTTATCTCCTTCAGTTAACAAATGGGTCGTTATGTTATGGGCGCCTGCCCGCCTGAAACGCGCCTTTGCCTTTTCCAAACGTTTTTCATAAATATCACAGGCAAACAAACGGCCTTTATTATTCATTTGGGCAGCTAAACTTAGGGTCTTGCCCCCTGCCCCTGCACAAAAATCTAAGACGCTCATGCCAGGCTTTACGTCACATAACAAACTCGCTAATTGGGAACCTTCGTCTTGAATTTCTACTTTACCTTCTTGAAAAAGTTTATGGGATGTAATAGGCAGTCTCCCTTTGCATCGCAACCCTATTGGCGAATAGGGAGTGGGTTCGATAGTGAAAGTTTTTTCCAATATGTGCAAAGCATCTTGAGGTGTTATTTTGAGGGTATTCACTCT
>JBMDXI010000021.1:0-3994 GCA_048595075.1 Alphaproteobacteria bacterium | reverse complement strand
CTTGGTTGGTTGCTGCTTCTTCTCGGCGACGTCTTTCCTTTTCTTGATCCGCACGAAGAGAAGCTTCATAAGCTACATCTTGTTCCGCTATTAAACGACGGCGAGTATCTAAGTCATCACTTGCTGGCCCTAAGCGAACAGGACTGAAAGATCGACTACGTGAGGTAGCACGAACCTTGGGCGAAGAGCTTCGTGAGTGTTCCCGACTTCCAGCGGGACTCCCTTTGGTGAGTAACTCCTCTAAAACAGGTTTTAACTTCTCATCAAAAGAGTCCTCTATCGTTTCCATTAATGTCTTTAATTGATCTTGATAGTTTTTATCATTTTCGACACCAGCTTCCCTCATTTTTTCTATCATGTACTTCCTGTACATTTCTAGGGCTTCTTCTGGCTTTGTATCCTGCCTATACCCCCTATCAATAAGCCGTCTGGCCATACGTTTGGCTGAATCCTTATCTCCTATGTTAGAATCTGTAAAAGCGTTTTTCAGAATAAATAACCCTTCTACAGGACTTATTAATTTATCTATTTCTTTATCTATACCTCGTAATCCAGTAAAAATTCTTTCTTGAATCCCCTTTGTGCAACTCATGGTATTTTCTCCATAAGCTTCTGTACTTTCCCCCATAGATTGTTGTGTCCATAAATCTAACTTGTCGGGATGAAAGTACTGCAAAAATGTAATGGTAAGTGGCAGATACTGTTGTCCTTCTGCATTCTCTACAATAATTCCTAAAGCTCTCAATGCCTGTCGATGACGCGGGCATTCCCCCGATGTAGGGCACGGATAGACGCGATCAATAGCCTCTGCGGTAACTCTTTTAGCCTCATCTAAATCTACAATCTTTACCTTGGCTCCTTTTAAGCGACCTTCTATATTTTCAGTAATGGCTTCATTGATCTTTTTTTTCTTAGGCGTTTCTTTGCAAACTGCTCCACTTTGATCTGAGGCTCCAGGTACAACAACTTCCGTCTCTGCAAATCGATGGATTTCGGTGGAGCTCCCTCCTCCGACAACATTTCCTGGCATACACCCAAGTAAAATATCACGGAAAAACGCACATTTACTTTTAAAATCTTCTGGTATTTGTCCCGCTTCCTTGGCTGCTATCCAACCCTGACGAACACACCCTATATAAGCTGGCCTTTCTGGGCCTTGGGGCAGCTCATTCAAGTACATCAATAAGTCCCAACTGCTAAACTTTGTTGTTAAATATAGTTGAATTACCAAATTTACAATTTCTCCCCTTTGCCTTTGATCTATATCCCCAAGATGGTAAATCCAATGACTTACTTCATATACCACACCATGTGTTGGGGATAATGAAGTATTTTTCAGAAGTCGAGCAAACTTATTAATAACATCTTCTCTTTGTTCCTCAGGTACTTTTGTAACCCCTGAAAACAGAAGCACATAAACATTTGCCTCATGGCTAGACATCGAACCATCAGGGTTCCTTTCATAAAATTTAAAGTTGTCTGGTGAGACTACCTTCATAACCAAATCTGGAACACTTTTATCCACTTCTTTTAGCAAAATCTTAAATATGTGAAATTTCCTATCTGCAATACCAAGCTTTCTAGCAATTTCTTTGATATCAGCATCATCTAAAAAAGCCCCTGTGGGCCCAGCTAAAGCAGATTGACTCATGCTTCCTAAAAAAACTATAAGACTAAAAATGATTTTTAATTGTTTTAACATGGCTCGCCTTCCCACAAATTGTTAGAATGCCTTTATTAACCCTATCAATTTTTTTCTTCTCGGTCTATTTGAATTTTTTCATCACAACACCACAGTCAATGACTGCGCTATTGACATGCTAGGCAGCTCAGTGGATGATGAAAGAAGAAAGATGTTAGCGGGCTTTTTACCACTCATAAAGAAATTTGATAAAGTTATCCATGCAGTGACACTTGCAGGGGGAAAGTTTATTTTTGTAGGTGGCTGCGTGCGCGACGTATTGTTGGGCATTGAATCAAAGGACTACGATGCCGAAGTTTATGGTCTCAGTCCCGACAAACTTCACCACGTTTTGCAGTCTATTGATAAGGTCAACTTGGTGGGCAAAAGCTTTGGCGTTTTTAAACTCACCCATTATCCTATTGATATCAGCTTGCCCCGTTTAGATCAAAAAATAGGGGCAGGACATCGCGGCTTTTCTGTAAAAGTTGATTACACGCTGACTTTCAAGCAAGCCGCCAAACGACGGGATTTAACTATTAATAGTATAGGCTATGATCCCCTACAAAAAAAGCTGTTAGACCCTTATGGGGGACAAAAAGACCTTCATGATAAAATCTTACGCGCTGTCGATCCGAAGACTTTTGTGGAAGATCCCCTCCGTGCCTTGCGTGTAGCCCAGTTTTCAGCGCGTTTCAAAATGCAGGCAGACCCTCCTCTGATTGCTCTCTGCCGCACTTTTCATATGAAAGAGTTACCCGCTGAACGTATTTTAGAAGAGTTCAAAAAGCTGTTTTTAAAAGGGCAAATTCCCTCGTTAGGACTAGATTTTTTATATGAGGCTTCACTTATCTCCCAATTATTTCCGCCTCTCTTCTTATTACAACCTGAGCAGTGGCGATTGACCTTGAAAAGCCTGGATAAAGGGGCCCATCAGCTTCCCCCTACTAAGGGATTTATTTTAATGATGGGGCTTTTTGTGGGGCAGCTATCCCGTGAAAAAGCTCTTATTGTTATCAAAAGTTTCCAGATGCCTCAATCCATGGAAAAAGCTATTTTGAAACTATTGAGCGAATTCAACAGTTTGAAAGAGCATCACTTTCTCTATAACAAAAAGGCAGACTATCTTTGGAGTGGGTACTATTTACACAAAGAAGGTCTCAGCTGGAGGGAACTTTTGTGGATTGTGAAGCAACAAGAACCACCCGTACCCACTTTCAAGCAGCTTACAGAAAAAGTTTTACAATCGGGCGCTATGAATCCTGAGAATTTAACTCCTGTTGTTCAGGGGATTCATTTATTGCAACATAATATCCCAGCAGGACAGCATTTTAAGAAAATCTTATTAGACTGCCTTTCGCTTCAATTTGAAAAGGGCGAAAAAAATCCTGAAGCTATTTTAAAGCACGTGTTATCAGAAAATTGATATATAGCTACCTCAGCAACGAATTTTATGTATTCACTTTATAAGAGATTAACTATAATAGGCTGAAATCAATATAAATAAGTAGCCTACAGATATTGATCTGGTCTCGTGCAACTAAGAAATACCCCCTAAGGTATTAAGAAAATGCGAGGGGTTCGATATATTATCTTGTTGGATATGCTTGCATTTTTCGTGAAAACCTCTGATACTAAATTATAATAATAAATTAATAATGTAGTAGAGGGGGGCATGCAGTACTATTTTTTGCTAACAAAAAGGTGGTTATTTCAATCCATTGTTAGGGTAACAATAGCCACTCTTTTGGCAGTATTTATATATCCTGTCTATGCGGCAGAAACAAACCCTTTTGATATAACACCCTCAGCTAGTAAAAAAGAAAAAAAATTTCGCCGCAAAATAGATTTTGATTTAGATTATGTGGGCTTTAAAAAATATAAAATTCCAACTCAAGAAATATTTGCGAACGAGCTCTGCCTTTTTATTGCCACTTTATATAGGCGCCTTGATTTAGAAAAAGTTCCCCCCGCCTCATTAGACAATACTAAATTTTACTTAGCAGGCGTTTACCGCTCCACCCGTAATCCCGCTTTGAAAACACGATTAAAAGAGGCCGTTAAGATTTTATGTGACTTCCAGAAGTCTGAGTTTGAGTTAGACGCTACGCTTATTCCCGAAGATAAAAACCCAACGGTTGAGCGCCTAGCAACAGAGCTATGTATGTTTGTGGCTATTTTAGGACGTCAACAAGAATTAAGCCAGATTAATAAAAAAATCTTAACACGTACTTTTTTGTATTTAAGTAAGTTGGCCCCTCAAATAAAGCAGCAAGAATTAAAGCAACGCATTCGCTTTGTTGAGGGGTATAT
>JBMDXI010000020.1:0-15806 GCA_048595075.1 Alphaproteobacteria bacterium | reverse complement strand
TTAAATTGATTTAGCTATATCTCCTACTATTTTATTTTATCAATTGGAGTGAAATTCCCATAACCGTAAGAGTATATATAACTAGACAGGTTTAAAATGAGGGCAAGAAATTCGGAGCGAACGTGTAGAGACCTACACCAGAGACGAATTTCGATGGAATCAATTTATAAGTTTTCAGCTATACTATGAATTTTACAAAAAGAATGGAGAGGGCAGTGTTACCCCCTCCACTTCATTAACTTACTGTAAAATTTTACGAGAGGGAGGAAGATATTCCCTCCGAATTTCACCGTGAATATGACGGATATGCACCAGCAAATCGGTGATGCGATCTCCCACTTTAATCTGATGAGAAAACAGCTCGATCAAATGCTGATATCGTGCATCAAGAGTCTTTAAAAGTTTGGAAAAATCGTCTAAGGTATCTTTAGTCATTTAGACCTCCTTTTTAGGTTTAATGATTAGTGGGGTTCTATGTGCTAGTAACACTGGAATCCCACGCTTATTATATTGAGTTCAAAGTCGCTTCAAACTCTAAGGCTCATCGTAGCTTTATTTTTCCCAAAAATCAATAGGGATGGAAAAACTTAGTATTAGCTTTGATACATTACCCTCAGATCAAATTAAGGTGGGAGGTAGTAGCTTCCTCTCTCTCTGTGTGCTCAGCGGGTTAATTTTTTTTCAAGAATTTTTAACATTTCTATCTTTTTCAATTTATCCATTTGCTGAATATTGTGTAGTTTCCAAAGAATAGCGGGCATATTTTTTACATGTGCAAAAGGCAAAAGATTCCACTTTGGTTCTCCTGCTTTAAAGTACAGAAGAAATTCTTTGTCTTCATCCGTCATAGAAGAAATTGTTAGATTCACCAGCTTCTCAAAGGTGGATTCTAAAATTTCTAAGCTGACATTTTCTTCCAGCATACCTTCAAATTCACTGTTGTATAAATCCTTTAAATGGGCTGGTGGATTTGGATGGATAAGATCAGAAATCGGTCTATTGCTGCTTATAAGATAGACCAAAAAGGTTAAATGCAAATCTCGTGTATAATTATAATTATTGAGATAAAAATGCATATCAAAAAGGTCTCGTGGATGTTTTCTGGCCAATGCTGCGCATATCTTTCCAGCATACAGGTCATTAAGGTTTAAGCATGCAATTTCCATATATCGGCTAAATTTCTGTTGAGCTTTTTGGCTTAAAGTCAATTTTTCAAGAGGATGTACAACCCCCCGAAGCACATGATTAATTTCGATCTTCACAAGAGAAGTCCCATTTTCCACTACGATTTGCTTATGGTGATGGTCATCTGTATTCTTGAGCGTAGCAGTTAATCCTTTAGCTTGAAGATCAGCTTGTATTTGCAGAAAAATACTGTCAATAGCCCCCAGAGATGCTTCCCTTCCTTCTAAGGGAACATAGGTCAGATCAATATCCACAGAGAGTCTGGGCATATCTAACACGAATAAATTGAGGGCGGTTCCCCCTTTTAAAGCAATTCTCTCATCTTGTACTACATCTGGTAAAATGGATAGAAGAAGGTCGACGCGATTAAAATAGTGTGCGTTCATCATTATCTACCAACTGAGAAGGAACCATCAAATTGTACTTGCTCACAAACTTTCCTTCTTTTTTTAATGAAAGCACCCCTGTCCCTAAATCTATTTTTTCTAGGTTTAAACCCTTCATCCAGGGATGTCCATGTTTTTCTCCTAGAAACAAAAAGAATCTTTTGACCTTAAGTTGCTGGCAGTTTTCTAAAAGCTCTTGCACTATTTGAGGCCTGAGTTGTGCTAGGTGCTCAAATATTAAATTAGCTTCATCAAAAGTTATGTGTTTGGGGGTAGTGTACAAAAGCTCCACAGCAGCTCTTTCAGGAGAAGAAATTTTTATATCTATCCCATTTATAGAATGGGTAGTGAGTCCTATAGATTTTTTAAATAAAGAGGTTTGTATGGGTTTTATATGCTTCGACCAAGAGTGGGTTAAAAACCATTTGGGAGGCTTAACACCAAGGGGTGTAAAAAGATAAAGCGTGTCTTTGCCAAATTTTAAATAATGAGATCGACCTTGAATGTCTAAACTACTTATACCTCCCACATGAACAAGAAGTTTTGACTGAGCCTGTAAAGCATATAATCCACCTTCCCAATCAACCTTTTCTCCAGGCCGTATGAAGGCCCCATGACCTAGGGCTTGTACCCAGCCAGATCGTAGATAGTCTTGCTTGAGAAAACGCGATACATGCTGGGTTTCAAGCCACGCCATTGTAGCCACGGTGTTTCGTGGCCATGCGAGCAATAGATTCTTGAGAATATGTTGTTTTTGTGTAGCCATACTACACATATAACATAAAATATCAAAAAATCAAGGATTTCTTTTTGCTTATTGGATATGTTTACTCACTTTATAGAATATGGAAAAAAGCATAACTTTGGATAACTTCTTTTTCCTGAAGTAATTACTTATTCCGCTTCTGTTTTTACACTACACTTTGCATACATCATTTGGCCTCTAGCCCCTCGAGCAATGTATCTATTATAAATTGAATGCTGTGTAAAAAAAGCAATAGACTCGTTAGGGTAAATGGTAAACATGACAGGGGCAGAAGCAACTTCACCTACAAAAGTAAGCTGATCTTCGCTGATGTGAAGAGGGATAAAGTCTCCACTTTTTGTTCCTTGATGCTGGAGATTGCTATCTCTCATTACAAAAGTTGCAAACTTTTCATTTGTATCCCATATAAGAATGGGGTAGGCATGGGAATATTTATCGTCTTCTATATTAAATTTATGGGTTTTGGAATTAGTAAGTCCTTTATGAGAAAAATAGCTTACATTTTTTCCCACAGGGTGGTCACATATAATAATTAATTTCTTCCCTTCGAGACTAGCCCAACTTATAAGCATCCATGCTGTAAAATTAATGACCCGTCGTAAGTTCATATTGAACAGCATTACTCATCCTTTCAAGAAAACTTGTTTATACTAACTAATTAGCGACAGTCAGTAAAAACCCACTGACAGTATTCTCGTCCCTCTGAATCTGTGGAACAAACACATTGAGCTGACTGTGATTTGCAGCCCAAAGGAGGCAAAGGTTTTAATCCACATGTAAAATTAGCATAACCAACAAAATACACAAACAAGGCAGACACAAACATAGCAATATAATTCATTAAAATCCTCCAGATTAATTATAATTGAGATGTAGATACTTTAATTTTTGAAATCAAGGAGATATTTTTTTATTTTTCTCCTATAAAAGGTTTCGTTAAAATTGAAACTAAAAAAACACCTAAACTCAAGCATAGTTGTTAACATGTAAAATGACTTGTTTTTTATACTCTTAACCGATAATTTGAGGTATACGGTCAAAATAAAAATGTTAAATTTAATTCGTTTTTTAGTAGTATTTGTATTTGCTTGTTTGCTTAGTGGATTTGTAACTTTACTACTGTTTAAACTCTTCCTGTCAAGTAATTAGAGGAGGTATGAGCAGGTGCGAGTACAGCAATTCCCTTTAACAAATATAACATTCCCGAACTCACTCTTATTTCCCTTTCATCATTTTTTCAATTCTCTCGATTCTTTCAAGGAGCTCTGTTTGCTCGATAGTTTCGATATAATCCCCTACAATGTTGGCAGCGGAAGAACCTTCGCTCGAGGTAATTTCTCCCTTTAATGTAGCCGTTACGATCGTGCCCATCACTTCCAAAGCGTGGCGAGGACTTTTAATAGGAGGTATGTCCAAATGAATCTGTCTATCCTTAAGAGGTGGTAATAGATGATCCATACATAGACGTAAAGCTGCAATATCCCCTGCAAGAGCCATTTCAATGACTTTGCGGGTTAAAACTTCTCCTTCGCCTTCTAGCAGATTCTCCATGGCTAAGTTTACCTTATTCCGAGACCCAGGAGGGCGTCCTTTGCCCATCGTATTACCTGCTTGGAATCGCGTTCTACAATTTCCTCTTCCCCTGATCAACCAGCAGCAAAACCCCTCTGTAAGGTCGACAAAAATTTTCCCTTACAAATTTTAGAGGCTTTTTTATTTTGACCAGTAATACTTACGTTAAAAAAGTCAATAAATCATAAATTTTTAAGGAAAAGTCTTAAGATGGTGAGCCAGAATTCAACAAAAAAGTTCTATAACCTTTGATAAAATCCAAAAGCACTTTGTCCTTTTTTCCTACTGCACCTATGATGCCTCTTTTCAGAGTCTTATCTTCTCGGACAACTGATGTGCTAAATAATTATGTCATATCATGGGCTTGAGACATTTTGTTCGCAAGATCTAGAGGAATAAAATATATGAAATCATTTTCAAAAGCTTTTTCTATAAGGTCAGATTTTGTACGGCATCCTAATTTGTTTTTGATGCGTTCAATATGTTCTTCTACCGTCCGATAGTGAATACCTAGCAAGTGGCCTGTTTCTTTAGCTGTTTTACCCCGTACAAGATAATAAAGGCATTTTTCCTGAGTAGGGGACAGAGACACTTCTTCGCCCTGAAAAATAAGTGAATTTTTCATCAATTTTTTAGCTAATGAAGGGGGAGAAAAATTTATGGATGACGACATAAATTGGGTACTATCATAATTACATTTAAAATCAGGATTTAATCTAGCCTTGGGAGTATCATCTATAGTCTCTAAAAGTGAATCAACATTGTTGTACAGAATCTTTGCAATCCCTTCTAATTTTTCTTTGTTATTCAGATAAAAATTAGATGCCGTTGAAAAGCTAGTGTTGCGTGAAGTACTGAATTGGATGCTCTTTAAAGAATTATTCCCTCTCCAATATATGGTTGCTCCATTGCAAACATTTAAAGAGGCATAGTGGCTGATATGTTTATGATTTTCTTGGGAAGACCATATGAACCAAAAGGGATTACTTAAAGGAACTTGTCTTACAATGTCTTTAAAATATCCATTATCATCCACCTCGCTCATGCAATACTTTGGTAATTCTTGCTGAGTAGATAATAAGACATAACTACTATCGTAAAAAAATTCCATATACTCCATCCCTTTGATGATAGAATCAGAGAAAAATGGAGAAGAGATTTCTTGTAAGAATTTCTCACACTGAGATGCAAGTTCCATTGATTTTTTGTTAGTTTCTATAAGCCAGTTATTTGTTGCCATTTTTATTATCCTGCAAGGAGAGGGACGATTTTTCTTTGGGTGCAATGCTTTGAGGAATAAAATATATGAAACCACTTTCAAAAGCTTTTTCTATAAGGTCAGATTTTGTACGGCATCCTAATTTGTTTTTGATGCGTTCAATATGTTCTTCTACCGTCCGATAGTGAATACCTAGCAAGTGGGCTGTTTCTTTAGCTGTTTTACCTCGTACTAGATAATAGAGGCATTTTTCTTGAGAAGGGGATAAAGATAAAATTTCAAAAGAATCCCCTATAACATAACAAAGATTTTGTTGTTGGTGGTACTTGCTATCTCCCCCTAAAGACGAGTATATCAGAGGATAAAATGGTTGATGGGATATGTCCATCCCACATACAACAATATGATTATCTGTAGGAATTCTTTTGATTAAAAGGGATTTTTTTCCATCACGTGAACAATCAAGAATTTCTAAAGTTTGAAGCTCTTTGCCCATAGTCATACAAAAGTGATCAAATTTATTGAAGTCAGGAGCTAGCTCTGAGATTTGACTAGGGATATCGTAATCATACTTACCATAGGCCAATTCTGGTTTATCCCACCCCAGATAATTAGAACATAAAAGACTCATCCCTTCAAATTGTAGGAAGGTATTTTCTTCTACCAGACGTTTTTTTATAATAAAAAAGGGAAGATTTTCAATACTCATAATTGTCTAGTGCTAAATTTTCATTTTTGAGGCACGTTCTTGAATTTTTCTATCATCGCTTTCTAGCATTTTTTGCCAAGCCACTGTTAAGTCAATATCCAATTCGTTTGCGATAAACAGGACTAGAGATAGCATGTCAGCTAATTCATCTGCAAGTTTTTCTTTAATCTCAGCATCTGTTTGGTTGTGACGATACCGTTCATTCTTAAGCTGCATCAACAGTTTTGTGAGAGACCCCACTTGAACAGGCAGGTCTTTAGCTGCAGTTTCATAAGTCCACTCTTTAGTTTTCATGGTACGCGCATATTTTGCCATTTGCGTACGCACTTCTGCAGCCATTTTCGTGAAAGTTGGTTGAGATGAGGAGGGAGACGCAGAGAGGGCAGTTGTACTGATAAAGATACACCCAATCCAACAAAGTAACCTATACATATGAAACTCCCTGTTCTGTAAATCTAAGACTTCCTCATTTTTGTCCATTCCCACCAGGGTGTTTTTTTACCTGTTTTGGCTTCATGGATAATGGCAGCAAACACATCTTGAACACAAGGATCGTGCTTTTGCCCCGTCAATTTTTGAAGTCGTTCGTACAGAGCAACGGCATCCTGTTGGGCTAATTGTTGAGGTGTGTGAATACCTAAAATTTCCAAGTCTTTCAACGTAGCTTTTCCCACATTTTTGAATGAGTGTAGATCTTTATTCATTTTCTTTATTTATCCCTCTCTTTGAAAGAGTAAAAAATCTGTCCTATATATAATTGAGCATATATGAAAGTTCAATCCAAATCCAACATGTCCGTATTTGACCACAGCTTGTGTTTTATTTTTATTTGCCTAATAAATTTTACTACATAGAAGAGGAGAATAATCGTGATGTACAGTGCAAAAATAAATAACAATGCTGGATTTTTTCCAAAGATTCTAAAACGAACACTTACGGTGCTTATATCTGCTATGGTCCTAAATAGTTATGGGGCTACGCAAGAACTAAGCGAAAATGTGCGATCTAAAGTAAATGTTTTAGTAAAGTTAGAGCAACAAGTTCATTTTCTGACTGAGCTTCTCCTGAATAGAATAAATGTGGGAAAAGGTAGTCCTGCTAATAGTCTTATCAACAATATTTTTGGAGAATTTGGTCGTATATGGGATACCAGCGGTTCCATTGAAAAGCTGTGGAGCTCAACTACATTTTGGGGGTGGGAAACTTATGAAGAAACGGATGGAGGAATAGGAGCTCTTGGTAATCGCCTGCAACGCTTTAATTCAGTACTAGAACAACAGCAGTTAAGTGAAAGAAAAGAAGTTATGGAGTTACATACAAGGATTGTTGACGGTGTGTCAAAAATTCTTTCAACGTTACGTAACGAAAATAATATTTTGTGGAGGTATATCATCCAAGATTCCTATAGAAAAAAGAATCTTAAAATATTTGAAGAACACAAAGGGGAATTTCAAAGTTTTAGAAGTCGCTATTTTGAAGACAATCTGTAAATCAAAAAGAAAAATTAATTTGTAACATTATTAAAAGGAGAAAAAAATGAAACTTAATTTAAAAAAAACCATTCTTATATTCACGTCTTTTATCGCCTTCAATAGCTATAGTTCCATACAGGATTTGCACGAAAATGTGAAAGCTAAAGCAAATAAACTAGTGGAAACTCACCAAGAAGTGACTCTTTTTTCCCAAATAAACTTTGGTAAACTAGATATAAAAAAGTGCGAAGGAGCGCGTAAGCTTATAGACAGTACTTTACAGCGCTCTCGCAATCTTTGGTCATCATCAACACTTTTCGGGGGAGAAACAGAAGGAGGGATTGAGGCTCTTCGTAATCGTTTAAAACGCTTTGAAAGTCTTCCTGTTGATCAAAAAGAAACACAGTGTGCACAAGTTATGAAATTACATATAAATACTGTTGAAAATTTGGTAGCCTCTCTTTTTCGATTAAAAAAAGAGAATCCTGCAGCCTGGCAATATATCATTAAATATAATAAATTCTACAGTATTCTTAAAAATATTGGAGTTCACATAACAAAACTCCAATATTTTGACGAGCATATCTCTTTTCCTTCCGAGATTCAGCAAGCCTCTATACAAGGATTTAATTCTGTCCTCTTAGAGGAAAAAAAAAGAAGGATTGAGTTGGAAAATGTCAAGGAAAAAGAAAGAAAAAGGCTAGAGATACATTCTTTTGTGATATAGGAAAATAGGAGAATATTTTGAAGCGTTGTATATGGGTTGGAAATAAAAATCCCTATTATGAGCATTATCATGACACCGAGTGGGGAGTACCAGTTCATGATGATCAGAAGCATTTTGAAATGCTTATTTTAGAAGGAGCTCAAGCAGGGTTAAGTTGGGAAACTATTTTGAAAAGACGAGAGGGATATCGAAAGGCTTTTAAGCAATTTGATCCTCAAAAAGTTGCAGTAATGACAGATGAAGAATTAAATTCTTTATTAGAAGATCCCTCTATTATTCGCAATCGACTCAAAGTATTTTCCACTCGAAAAAATGCAATCGTTTTTTTAGCCCTTCAACAAGAATTTGGATCTTTTGATAGATATGTGTGGCAATTTGTGGACGGAGAAACGAAAACAGGTCGACGACCTAAAACTCTTGAAGATTTACCTGCGCGTACGAAGGAGTCAGATGAACTTTCTAAAGATTTAAAGAAAAGAGGAATGAGTTTTGTGGGAACTACTATTATGTATGCCTATATGCAAGCTATAGGAATGGTAGATGACCATATGGAGGATTGCTTTAAAAGCAAAACGAAATAAATAAGAACATCATTTAAGGAGAAAAAATGCAACTCAATTCTCTAAAAAGAAGTCTTGTAATGCTTATATCGGTTGTAACACTAAACAGTTACGCAGCAACACAAGATTTACACAAAGATGAGAAACAAAATTGGGGCGTACAGCAGGCTTATTGGATATGGACAAATTTTAGAAAATTATGGACAGCAGACAAAAACTTAACGGATCTGCCACTTGAACTTCTTGAAAAAATATACGCCTATTTAGATCCAGAATCTCGTAAAGAATTTACTCAAGTAAATAAAAAAATAGCAAGTGTAAGAGCATTGACATCACTTTCACTAACTCTTGTTTATAATAAACTCCATGGTAAACTCACATTTCCTTTTAGAAACATAAAGAGCCTTTCCGCAAAAAACCTAAGCCTCATTCAAGTTGCTGAGGCAGAATACATTTTTCTTTGGGCTAAAGAACTGCCTTT
Organism: Alphaproteobacteria bacterium; assembly: GCA_048595075.1. Lineage (GTDB taxonomy): Bacteria > Pseudomonadota > Alphaproteobacteria > UBA7879 > UBA5542 > JBAWWO01. The sequence continues at coordinate 6,729 of JBMDXI010000020.1, read as the reverse complement.
TTTAGAGCAGCTGGAAATACACAATTCTGATCTTATTCCTATTTTCGATAAGCTGGGCATAGAGGATCTACGAAATCTGCGAATATTGAAGATATGTGGTTGCCGTATAGATACGCTTGAACTTCGGTTTCTTATGAAAAGTTTGAATGGTTTTACACATCCACATCTTGAGGTATTAGACTTACGAGGATCTAATATTAGAGATGATGATGGTACACAACTTTATCTAAATCTTCTTGTAGATAGATACCCTTTCTTACTTGCGTAGATGAAGAAGAAAATTTTACATGGTATAATTCTATGGTTTGCTTTGTTCATTCATAATCATGGCCATGCTATCTGTATTGAAACTAAAGCAGAAGATCATCAATTAGTGAGGCAATTTTCTGTTGTGGCACAAGAGCAAAAAGTTCAATTTGAAAAATGGAATGATTTACCTACAGAGGTTAAAGATAAAGTTTTTTCTTTTTTAGATTGGAAGACATTAAAAGAATTAAAAAAATCTTCAAAATGCTATCATTCTAATCTATCGCTGATTTCTTATTTACTGTATAAAATACCCACTCACAACCCCCTGTTAAGCTACTATGAGTCTTCTGGATCTTTATCTTGGGAAGAGGGGACACTTGCTTTAGTAAAAAGAGTTAAAATAGAGGATTCTCCAAAAAGGTACCCTATACAAAAAGTTTGTTCTTTCCTCCTTCTATTCAAAAATTTAGAAAATTTAGATTTAAAAAGGTGTAGAATATGTGCTGAAGATATGATGGTACTTGGGTCTGCTTTACCACAATTGCCAGTGTTAAAAATTCTGGATTTAGAAAAAAATTCTATAAGAGTTAAGGGAATGAAGATGTTAGCTCCTATTTTATCGAAGCTATCAACATTAAAAAGCCTGAACTTAAGCAAGAATGAAATAGGTGATGAAGGTATTAGGATACTATCTACAATAGAGAAACTGCCCGCCTTAGAAAGCCTGCTATTGGGGGGTAATACTATAGGCACTGAAGGTATGGAGGTATTAGCTCCTATTTTATCGAAACTATCAACATTAAAAATCCTGGACTTAAGAAGTAATGGTGATCTAGATGATGAAGGGGTATTAATGTTAGCGCGTGCTTTAAGGTGCTTGGTCTCATTAGAAGATTTGGACTTAGGGGGTAATTGTATAAGTAGAGAAGGCATGAAGATATTATCCTCTGTCTTAGGACAACTGATAGCACTGCATGCTCTGGATTTAAGTTCAAATTTTATAGATGATGAAGGGATGGAAATACTGGCTCTTAGTTTAAAAGAGTTGGTAGGCTTAAGAATTCTTGATTTAGGAAGCATTACCGACAACAATACAAATTTACAGGTTTTATGCTCAGGATTAGAGTGCTTGGCAGCATTAGAAAGCCTTAACTTAAGTAGCAATCACATAGATGATGAAGGTATAGAAATACTAGCTCCAGCCTTAAGAAAAATGAAAAGGTTGCATACTGTAAATTTTAGTCACAACAACATAGGTGTTAAAGGAATGGCGGTAATAGGGCCTATCTTTGGCAAATTAACAAAATTGTGCACCCTGAACTTAAGAGGCAATAGATTGGGAAATGAAGGGATGGAGCCATTTAAAACACTCCACGCATTTGCATACTCTGGATTTAAGCAGTAATCAAATAGAGGATGCAGGAATAAAAATACTAGCGCCTGCCTTAGAGAAGCAGAAAGCCTTGCATGTGCTGAACTTAGAAAATAATTATATTAGGGATTCTTTAAGCGAGCAGATGGTAGTCCTTGCTTTAGGGCAGTTGAAATCATTGCGTACTCTGAATTTAACAGCGAATTGTTTACGAGAAGCGGATATGCAGGCATTCATTCCTATTTTAAAACAAATGGCAGCATTAGATACACTGAATTTAACGATGACTGGTATAACCCCTGATACTTTTAAAGAGCTTAAAACCTCTTTGCCTTGGCTTTTTATTTATGTATAGCCATAGTTGAAAAAATTTAAAATGAGGACGAGAAATGAGGAGAGAACATGTACTTTAGTACACCAGCGACGAATTTCGCCGTAATCACTTTATAAGGGTTCAGCTATATATTATTCAAAAGCTAACTTTTGCATCTCAAGAAATGTCGCAGAAACTCTTTAACTTCAGCGACTTTTTTTAGTCGCTCTGTTTCCCATGCTTTCATTATTTCTGCGCGGGGAGCCATAGGAAATTTTTTCAAGTATCGTTGAATGAAATTTAAATAGGCCCACTCTTGTTTTGGTGGAGCTTTAAGTATTTTTCGTCGTTCATATTCTTGCTGCCAAAAATCAGCGAATTCTTGATAAGTAGGGGGATTGCTGTCCATCCAACGGTCTGTAATCCAATCTATGCCGTAGGCTGTAAAATGAAAATGATTACCAATTAGATTTTTAAAAAATAACCTGGTTTTCAAATCATTTTTATAGGCACCTTTGACAATAAGAGTACGAGGGAGCAAAGGATATTCCTGTCCTTTTTTGGCCTTGGCTTCCATCGGAATAGATGTGCTTTTGGCTATTTTCCCGGTTTCTATAAAACAGATTATTCGCTGGATAAGTGCTACTTTTTTTCCGTCCTCAGGCAATTGGAGATTTTTTAAAACCTCTCTTAACTCATCCATTTTTAAATAATGCAGCGCATCATTCAAAGTGTTTTTTTGTTCAGTCATGTGAATCAAACCTTTTGTTAAACATTTTTATACCATTTATGTGTCTCTGTTCTGGGGAGCGCTTCAACTCCATGGGCTTCAATAAACGCAACCACGGCCCAACGTGCAAATGGTTGGCCAATAAGAGTTTCATCCAATTGAATGACGTCATGCCAGCCTGGTCGAAATTCTTCTGTATCCATCACATTTCGATAGTTGCTAGAAATCATGAAGAGGGCCTGATTAGGTTTGTGCTGGACAAGGTTTAAATCGTCAGGGCAACTTCCAATGCGTAAGCCAGGGTTGCTTTCTGCAATAGCTAAAGTGAAAGAGCCTGAATCAAAATGAGACTTGGCTAAATATTTTCCAGATTCTTGCCAACTATATTTTAAAAATCTTAAAAGTATGTGAGGATGCTGGGTGTCAAAAATCTTACTGACAACGTTAGGATGTTGAGGAGAAAAGCCTTCTAATATCGCATGAGTGGTTTGATATACTAAATCCCAAATAGGGTTAGCTTTTAGACAAAAATCATGGACTGCTGGATTTTTTTCAAGAAAATCTTGATATTTTTCAAAAATAGCGGGATGAAAATGAAAAAATTCTTTGTTGTCATTATATATGTCATCTTCAGCTTTACGAGACTTAAAGCCCACATCTCCGCGCCGATGTTTTAAGGCTATTCTAAAATCAATATGATTTTTTACTTCTTCAGGTTCTTCTAAAAATCTAAAAAAAGCTTGAACAGCTTGATCTACGTCACATGACTTTAAAGGGAATGGAATACCTGCATAGAACTTTTCTTTTAGAGACTGTTGAATTTGAGTGTGGTTTAGTTTTTTCATTTTTATAGTGCAAAAGGCTCTTGTTGGGTAACCCTATCTGATATCATGGCATCTGCTTCAATTTCAACCAAAATTTCTGGGGAAATAAGTGCTTTTACCTCAAGCATGCTTGTGGCAGGGGAAATATTTTTAAAATATTCTGCATGAACTTTTCCAATCTTTTCCCACTGTGTTATATCAGTAGTATATATCCGAGTACGTACCACATCTTTTAATCCACTCCCTGCCTTAAGAAGGGATTGCTCTATTTTATGAAGAATGTGTCTCGTTTGATCTTCAATGTTTGTACTTGTGTCTGAGGCAGTTGTTCCTGATATATAAACCATATTTCCAACACGTACAGCTCGTGAATATCCCACAAGTTTTTCCCATTTTGCACCATCAGGAAAGTTTTGACGCATATTAAGCCTCTCTCTGAACAGCCTCTTCTCGTGCTCTTAAGAGCCCCACAAGCAAGAGAACGATTACAAAAAGCCCAGCTGTCATGCAGGCAATGGGTCGCATGGATCCATCAAAAATCTTCGCACTGAAAGCAATGACGAGCCCAATCACCAAATGCCGTAACGCATTGCTAAGACCTGAAGCGATTCCTTTTAAATTTGGGAATACATTAACTGCCTCTACTCCATAAATAACGCAGGCAAGGGTTGCCCCCAGTGTAAAGATGGACATGGAACCGCAGATGAGTTCAGGCATAGGGTTGTAGAAAGATATGCCGCATAGAAGAACAACCCCTATAAAGCAACAAAAGATTCCCACATATTTTGTTGTCACTGTTCCATATTTGCCAATCATCCAAGCCCCTAAGGTAGAGACAAGAGCAAAAGTACCCATGATCGTTGCTTGATAAAATCCATAAGATTCTTGAGAAACTCCCAAATGCTCAATGAAAATTAAAGAGAGGTTTGCGATAAATACCATGACCCCTGCAAATAAAAGATAGCAGATCAAGTTTCCTGACATATAGGGAATGCTGCTAAGCATGCGTCCAAAATCCTTGAAAATGGCCCTATGAGAAAAAGGGAGCCAGGAAGATTTAAGGAGAGTCTCTTCAATAAACAACAATGTTCCTATAAAAGAAAGGCTCGCAAGTACGGCAATAATCATAAAGTTTGCTTGCCAGCTAAAATAGAGAATGAGAATAGACCCTAAAACAGGAGACGCCGCCATAGCAGCCGCAATGAAAAGATTCAGCGCTGAGCAAAGTTGTGCAACCTTTTGGGGTTCATATTTATCAAGAAGCATGGCAAAAGCTGTGACCATGGGGGCTGCGGCGCCCACACCCTGAATAAAACGACAGGACAAAAACAGGTCGAAATCTGTCAAAAATACACATCCCCAACTTGAGACAGCAAATAGGGCCAGGCCTCCCTTTAAGACGTTATATCGCCCAAAAGAATCAGACAAAGGCCCAAAGAAAAGACTGCCTAAAAAAATACCTAAAAAGTTATAGCTTAAAACCCCTTGGATTTGATGTTCAGAAATGCCAAAAAAGTCTTTCATCATAGGAAAGGCGGGAACATAAATATCTGTTTCCATACATACCGTGCCATACATGAGTATGAGCATTGCTAACAAGATAATATCAGATTGTTTTTTCATGTTTTTTCCTTTTTATGTTTTTAATTTATGAATGCTTTTTGATGTAAAAATTTTGTGTAATTCCCAAACGACATTCTTTTGAATGAACTAGGGTAAAATCTTCATAAGGAAGTTCTAGTTTTATGCCTGCTCCTAAGTTTATTGGTACAACTGTAATGATACATTCATCAATTAATTTTTCCTTCGCAAAAGAGGTGATCAACTTACTTCCTCCTAATAACCAGGTATTGTGATTAATTTTTTGTTTTTTAAGATCGATGAAAAAAGTTTTAACATCCTCATGCACAAAAGAAATATTAGGAATATTTGTTGTCAGGGGATTTGAGGTAAATACATATGTTGTTTTATCTTTCCATGTCCACTCTCCAAAACATAGTATTTGTTCATAACTGTGCCTACCCATGATAATAGTGGAAATGCGATTCATAAGTGCTGTGTATCCAAACTCTTCGTCTGTACTCTTATCGCCCTGCGGCAACCAATCTACGCCTCCATTTCTATCTGCAATAAAACCATCAGCACTTGTGGCAATATATAGAATTATTTTAGGATTAGGATTTAAAAAAGAATTTTTCACTAAATGTAAGCTCTCTTACTGTTTCGAAAATATCTGACTCTTTTTCTCTTCAAAAGGGCGGGCATCATAAAAAAGTTCAATATCTGAGATAAGACCGCTTTCAAAAGTTAATAACGCCGCTGCATGAATTTCTCCAATTGGTCCAGGAAAGTCTACGTTATATATGATCATCGCTTGATTTTCATTGCTGAGGGCTGTTTGAATGGTAAGTGTTTTGAAGAAGGCCATGAAGTTTTTGACCGCCTTAGCAACTGGTTCTTTTCCCGACAGCTCAGCAAGCGGGGTTAAAAAATGAACCTGAGGATGAAGGTGTTTTGTAAGAGCCTCCAAATCTTTATTACTCATGGCGGTGTAATAGGCCATAGCAGTGCTTATATTTTGCATCATGGTTGTTTCCTTTCTCATATCTATTGATACTCTCTATTTCAAAATTTCTTCCCTACTAACTTTTGCAAATACTTCATTTATTTCGTAAATATTTTTTGTTGAGGGATCTATTTTTAGGATTGCCATAGTGGTATGAGGAAGAAGTTTTGTTGTTTTAGCAGTGAAATGTACAATGCAAGCTTGCTGGGGAATATCCGCCAACATGTGTACCTCTTCAATCATCCATGGCCTTCCAGTAAAGGCTAATGCACGGTTTAGCTGTTCTGTCAGCTCCAAACGACTATTAGCAATGGGGTGCCCATTTTCTACTTTTTTACAAGTTTTAGAAAAAAGCGTTTCAATATCTTCTGAAGGAAATAAAGCAGCTTCTCCTACCTTTTTTAAAAAGTTTATATAAATCCTCCCCACTTCTTTTAGTTCATCCTCTTTTAAAGTCCTGCGTATAGTTATTCCTAGGGGATGGTGTGCCTCAAGATGCCTTTTTGGGAATAAAATTTCATTTGCAAAAAACTTTGTATGAGATCCTTCTACTAAAAAGTCTGGCAATTTTTCTATTATGGAGCGTACGTAAGGCTTATCAAATTGTAGTTTATGACCCTCCAAACTTGTCCAAATTTCATAAACTAAAAACTTGCAAGGATTATCCTCTGCTTG
>JBMDXI010000019.1:0-2593 GCA_048595075.1 Alphaproteobacteria bacterium | reverse complement strand
ATTTTTGAGCCATATTTTTACAATAGATGCAATAAGTTACCACACGAAACTAGCTAATGGGCTACTCATAAAATATAATTTAAAGAATTTTTCTATCGAAAGAACTCTTTTTATTGGAGCCGAAGTTTAAGTTTATTTACTAAATTCTTATTTAACCAACATTTAACGTAAGTTATGGGGTTACTGTAAAAAGAGTTCTCCAAAATGTCAAGGTCGTGAAAATATCTGATCACCTACTATTACGTAGCTAAGGTCGTATTGCTATAGAAATAATACGATTAATTGCATGGGCGTATTTCTGAAGAGATTTAAAACTAGGGAAATGATCTCCACTTTCTAATCGTGCGACGGCAGATTGGGTAGTACCCATTCTTTTAGCTACTTCTTCTTGACTCAGTTTAGCTTTCATCCGTGCACTCAATAAGTGCAGCTGCAAGCTCAAATTCTGGCTTCATTTTCTCATAAGCTTTAACAAACTGGGGGTCTTCAAAAAGTTTCTTTTTAATGGGATCAAACTTAATAGTCATCTTTTTTTATTTCCAGCCCAATTGTTTTAATTCATAGATTATGCGCGCGATATTATCCAGTAGCAGCTTAGCTTTATCAATGGGTGAAGCTGAGTACTTATGTACATCAATAGTCGGACCACATCCTATAAAAGTAACATCGGGACGGTGATGAATCATCGCTGCTTCTGTAGCGACAAGCTGTTGATACTCAATAAATGGGTTAGAAGAAATAATGGCATATAATCCGGCTTCTGGCTGTTGATTAAACCATATTTTAAACCCATCCATTGTCGTGGCTCTCTCGGCGCCTGGCTTTTTTTCAGCCATGACAAATTTCACGGTTTTAAATTGGGGAGATAACAGTTGATCTGCCACCAACTGAATCATCTCTCGTTCATCTGTCAGAGGTTTTCTATCCTTTTCTGGGGAGGGGGAATTTTTTATCCATTGAGAATCATATAAATGTTCTTCTGTTTCGCCTGCAGCCTCCGCCAGCTTGCGTTCACCCCCAATAAAAATCACAGGAATAGCAGCAAGCCATGTTTTTTGGGAAACTTCCTCATTCAATCTTTCAATTTGGGCACGCATGCGGCTAAGCGTAGATCCCATGATAAGAACCCCTTTTATAGAAGGACCATGAGGGATGGGGATAGATTCAAAAAATCCTGCCTCTATACAAAAATCGATAATTTTTTGAGCTTGGGCTTGTGTTAGTTTTAAACCGTCTTTCTCCTGGGCATCATATCGCTCTCCCTTACGTAACCAACTGGAAGAAGCATCTTCTTTACCTTGAACAATCGTAAAAACATCTACAAAATTTTGGGGGATTTTAGGGGTTTTCATTTCTTTAAATACCTCTTTAAAAGAAGGGGTTACATGACCATCCTTATCAAATAACTTCGTAATAATTGAAGATGCCTTATGCTCAGGAGAAATTTCTGCAGCTTGGATATTTTCCTTAGCGCTAGCATGGACAAAATTAAGACTTGATTCAATGAACATTCCGTGGAGAATTCCCCAGGGAAGGAGTATCTTTATAAAATTGAAATGAGTCATCTTTCTCTCCTTTTTTTATTTTAATACGTTTAAAACGTAGACGCAAATATTTTTATGTTTAAAATGGAGACACAAATACTTTAGGGATGTTTTTTTGTGCCCTCTATTCAATAAGACGGTTTTATGCTAGCGTAATTTTTATATAGTAAGGACTTTTTAAATTGCATGCTATAGCAAAAAAAAGACGAGCTAGAATTATAACAGGATGGTATGACAACTACATTACTTACTCAAGACAATGTTTATTTATCTATTACGACACCCTTGGCGAAAGATGCGCTGATTTTAAGCAAATTTCAGGGCACAGAGGGGTTGATGGAACTATTTCACTTTGAAGCAGAAGTATATGCCCCCCACCTTAATACAACTGATAATAAAGACTTAGATTTTACAGCCTTAATTCAAGAGAATGTAACCATTCAAATTGCTGAGAATGGGAACGTTCGCTTCATCAGTGGTATTGTCACCCATATTAGCCAAGGGCCTACTGTTTCTTTTAACGCAACCTTGGAAAATAAAGTCTATGAAAAGACCTATTACTATTTAACTATCCAACCCAAAGCTTGGCTTATGACCCTGACAGAGAATTGTACCATTTTCCAAAATCAAGCTCCTTTAGACATCATTAAAAGTATTTTAGAATTTCATCAAATTGACATATTAGATCGCACTAGCAAAGCCGGCAGAACCAAGCGAGATTACTACGTTCAGTACAATGAAAGCGATTTTAATTTTATTTCCCGACTCATGGAGGCTGAGGGCATTTACTACTATTTTGCCCATGATAAAGGAAAACACACACTGATACTGTGTGATAACTCGCAACCTTTTGAAAAAAATCCTGTGTATACGCAGGTGCCTGTCGTTTACTATACAGATCATCCTCCCCAAAATGTACCAGGATTAACTAATTTACGTATTTCCCGTCAAATTGTGCCATCTGGCTATATCACAAAAGACTATGATTTTGAAAAGCCTAGCACCAACTTAAAAGCGGACTCTCCTGGTAAGGGTGATAAGCGGACACT
>JBMDXI010000018.1:0-8633 GCA_048595075.1 Alphaproteobacteria bacterium | reverse complement strand
TTTTGAGTAATAATATGAAACCTTCTCTTACTTATGTACTAATCACTTACAATGATACTGAATGGCTAGTAGAGATTCTTAATGCTTTTCTAGGAATGCAAAAAAATGAATCTATAGATGTGTCCATATTAATTATGGATGACTGCTCTGAAATAAATGTAAAGTACGATCTCAAAGAAATTAATTTTAATGAAAATAATATACGCATTATAAGAAATGAAAGAAACATGGGAATTAATGCTACTATAAATATGGCTGTGGAAAACTGCTCCACTACGTATATTTATATAGGAAGTACCCATGATCCTATTCTTCCTTCTTTCTTTAGTGAAAGTGTAAAAGCGTTAGAAAAGTACCCACACGCAAGTTTCTCTTTTATGGATCCAGGAGAATACAGAAAATCTATTAGAAAATATAAAAATTATCCACTGTTGTTAGCATCAAGCACAAGCTTTTTATCGCCTACAGATATTGTTAATCTCCGTAGGCGCAGACCATTTCATTTTTCTAGTAACACTATAGTTTATAGAACAAGTAAATTAAAAGAAGTTGGATATGTTGATAAATTAGAGGTGTATGCAGATTGGTTTACTCCTAATTTTCTTGCGATGAAATATGGGTGCGTCTATATTCCCCAAGTTTTAAGTTATGTTTTATTACAAAGTAAATCTTATTCTAAGAATTTTAGTAAAAGGAAATTACCTTTATTAATTCAGAGATTTTTTCTTCAGATAAAAGAGCAAGATAGAAAGGTTTATGATAGGCTAAAAGAATCAAAGTTTATTTTATCTTTTCCTTGCTATTCTGTATTAAAATGTTTCCATAAGAATCCTATAAAAGAACTATTATCTATTTCTATTATTGCCAAATTTTTTATCCTCTCTTTTTGGCGACAAATAAATAAATTAATCCCGATTTTTATACGTAGAAGATTGTTTTTACAATGGGATAAATTAAATGGAGATAAAAAATGGATTTAGTCACAGGGGGCGCAGGTTTTATTGGCTCTCATTTAACCGAAAAACTTATAGAATTAGGTAATAAAGTTATCGTAGTTGATAATCTTTCTTCAGGAAGCCAGAAGAATATTCAACATCTAATAGATAAAAGAAAAATAGAATTTATAGAAGCTGATATAACAAATGTTGCTACCATGAAGTCCATTATGGAGAAAGGTGTAGATAGAATTTTTCATTTAGCAGCTCTTGCAGACATTGTTCCTTCTATTAATTTCCCTGAAAAGTATTATAAGTCAAATGTAGAAGGGACATTTATTATGTGCAATTTAGCGCGGGAATATAATGTCCAGCGATTTGTATACGTTGCATCTTCTTCATGTTATGGGGTCCCCGATCATTTTCCTACAAAAGAAACTGATGATGTAAGCCCTCAATATCCCTATGCTCTTACTAAGTGGATGGGGGAAAATTTAGTAATGCATTGGTGTAAAGTCTATAAAGTTCCAGCTGTTTCTTTAAGATTTTTCAATATTTATGGGCCGCGGGCAAGGACAAATGGTACGTATGGAGCAGTCTTCGGAGTATTTTTAGCTCAGCTATTATCAGGGCAGCCTTTAACTATCGTAGGAGATGGAAAACAAAAGCGAGATTTTACTTATGTAGCAGACGCTGTGAAAGCTCTTATTGTTGCTGCGAATTCTTCTCTTACAGGGGAGATTATGAATGTAGGAAGTGATAATCCTATTTCAATTAATTATTTAATTAAATTGTTAGGTGCTCCTAATACTGTATTTGTTCCTAAACGTCCGGGAGAGCCAGCGTGTACCTGGGCAGATACTACAAAAATTAAGAAATTTCTGAAGTGGCATGCTGAAGTTTCAATTGAAGAGGGGGTAAAATATATGTTAGAAAATATTAACTATTGGAGAGAGGCCCCTGTCTGGACACCTCAGGCAATCGAGCACGCTACACTAGATTGGTTTAAATACATTAAGTAGGGAAGGTATAATTATGTCTGTTACAAAAATTAAAGAACCTGCTGAATTAGAAAATATTTGTCATAATTTAAGAATACAGGGAAAAAAAATAACTCATGCTCATGGAGTATTTGATCTCTTTCATATTGGGCATAAAAAGCACTTAGAAATTGGAAAGAAAAAAGGAGATGTGCTTATTGTAACTATTACAGCAGATCAATTTGTTCATAAAGGTCCCGGTCGTCCTATTTTTCCACAAGATATAAGGGCAGAAATGTTAGCAGCTCTTGAAATAGTAGATTATGTAGCTATTTCGCCTAAACCAAGTGCAGAATATATTATTGAGTGTATAAAGCCGGATTTTTATATAAAAGGAAATGATTATTCTAATGAGGTGGATGATATTACTGGTAAGATTAAAAGTGAAAAAGAAGTGGTATATAAAAATGGAGGAGAAGTATTTATTACCAATGAGATGACTTTCAGCTCCTCGAGTCTTAGTAACAAATACATGAATATTTATCCTGAAGAAGCGCAAAAATACTTAGAAAGTATTAGGAAAAATATTAAATTTTCACAAATCAAATCTAATATAGAGAAACTTAAGAATTTAAAATGCTTAATAATTGGGGAAACTATTTTAGATGAATATATCTATGTAGAGCCTTTAGGGAAACCTTCTAAAGAGAATATCATTTCTACTAGGTTAGCAGATAAGGAAATATTTTGTGGAGGAGTTATTTCAACTGGTAATTTATTAGGAAACTTATGTTCAGATACCACTATTCTGACAGTTTTAGGCAACTTGTCTAATGATGAAAATTTTATTCGCAGTGTGTTGCAACCCTCTATAAAACTATTGCCCTTTTTTAGAGCTAAAGGTAACACAATAAAAAAGTCGAGATTAGTTGATGCTAGCTATACCAGGAAGCTTTTTGAGTTTTCAGATATTTATGACCTCCCTCTTTCAGCAGAGGAAGAACTGCCTATTTATGAATGGTTGAAAAAAAATATTTCTTCTTTTGATTTAGTAATGGTCAATGATTTTGGCCATGGTTTAATTTCTTCAAAAAAACTCATAGAGGTAATAGCGAAATATTCTAAATTTTTGGCTATCAATGTGCAGACTAATAGTGCTAATCGTGGCTATAATCTTATTACTAAATATCCAAGAGCGGATCTTATTTGTATAGACGAACCGGAATTGCGCTTAGCTACTGCGGATAAATATAACAATATACCAGAGATATTAAAAGTATTACGTGAGAAAATTGATTGCTCAAATTACATTATTACTTTAGGAAAAAAAGGATGTATGGTTATTCAAGGCGAGGTAGAAACTATCCCTGCGTTTTGTGCAGAGCCCCTTGATACAATAGGAGCCGGAGATGCTTTTTTCGCTGTTGCTGCGCCATATTTTTACGACACACGAGATTTATTTAAGGCAGGTTTTATAGGGAATGCAGCCGCAGCTATGAAAGTTCGATCCATTGGGCATAGAGATAAGATCACTAATATCAATTTATTAAAATATTTAGATTGCTTATTAAAATAAAAAAATAAAGGGAAGGACTATGGAAATCAACTTTTTTGAAAAAAATATCGAGTCATTTACATTAATTTTAAAAGACACTCAAGTAACAGATGACTGTCTAAATATTATTAGTATAGAAGAAGGAATAGATAAATGTATCCATTTTTTTCGAAGGCAAACTAGTTTGTTTTCTAAGAAAATTATTGCAATAGGGAACGGAGGAAGCTCTGCAATTTGTAGTCATATTACAACTGATTTTAATAAAAATGCTGGACTGAGGGCGATAATATTTAATAACGACTCTTTGCTTACTTGTTTAAGCAATGACTATGGATACGAATTTGTATTTTCAAAACAAATTGAATATGTGGGAACTGAAGGGGATATCTTAATTGCTATTAGTTCTTCTGGGCAATCCAAAAATATTATAAATGCAGTAAAGGTAGCAAAAGAAAAAGGTTTGTATATTATTACTTTTTCGGGTTTTTCTACTGATAATCCTTTGCGGCAATTAGGGCATATGAATTTTTATATAGATTCTAAAAGTTATGGGATTGTAGAAATAGGCCATCTATTTCTTTGTCACAGTATGATTGATAAGCATATTGCCAGTTTACAGAATGAATTGAAAATTAAGAAAGGAGAAAAATTAAATGCCTAAGCAGACAAAGAGAGTATTAGTAACGGGGGGGGCAGGATACGTGGGCACAGCTTTGATTCCGCTTTTGTTGCAAAGAGAGTATGCAGTGACAGTATTAGACGTTTATATGTTCGGAGATGACATCTTTCAACAATATAGAGGGCATGAAAACTTGAAAGAAATAAAGGGAGACATTCGTAAGAAAGAAACGGTAGAAAAGGCTCTTGAAGGATGTGATACTGTAATCCACCTAGCATGTATTTCAAATGATCCTTCTTTCGAACTTAATCCTGAGCTTGGAAAATCCATTAATTATGATTGTTTTAGGCCCTTAGTTCAAAGTGCTAAGAAATTGGGGATAAAAAGATTTATTTATGCTTCATCTTCTTCTGTATATGGGATTAAAGATGAACAAAATGTTACGGAAGAATTATCTTTAGAACCTTTAACCGATTACTCAAAATATAAAGCTTTATGTGAAGACATATTGTTAGAGGAGGCTACTGATGATTTTATAGTGGTTACTTTGCGTCCAGCCACAGTATGTGGTTATGCCCCCCGCCAACGACTAGACGTGGTAGTAAATATTCTTGTTAACCAAGCTTATAATTTAGGACACCTGACTATTTTAGGAGGAAGTCAATTGCGTCCCAATATTCATATAGAAGATATGATAAATGCTTATTTGATGCTATTAGAAGCTCCTGGAGAAAAAATTCACAAGAAAATATACAACGTAGGGCATGATAATTATTCAGTAGAAGAGATTGCTGCTATTGTTAAAAATAATATTAAAAAAGAAATAAATATCGTGAAAAGCCCTACAAATGATTTAAGATCTTATCATATTTCATCAGAAAAAATAAAAAATGAGCTTGGTTTTTATCCTAAAAAAACCATAGCAGACGCGGTACAGGACCTAGTCAAAGCTTTTGAAGAGGGAAAATTAGAGGATAGTTTGAATAATCCCAGGTATTATAATATTAAGATGATGAATTATATCGATTTTAAATAAATTATGAGCTGTTTAATTATAGGGGGAGATAGTAAGCTAGCTTCTACATTGGAAAATGCTTTTTCTTCTCATAGTATTTCTTTTTATAAATCTACTCGATATACGAATAAAATTGCAGAAAATATAATATTTTTGGATATAGAAAAGCCTTCTTTAGAAATAATAGAAAATCTAGAATTCAGCGAAGTTTTTTTCTGTGCTGGAGTTACAAAAATGCAGGAATGCGAGGAGCAGCCGAAAATTTCTCAGGCAATAAATGTAGAGGGGACGCGACAGATTTTAGAAAAACTTATCTTTTTAAAGAAAAAAATAAACTTTATATCCTCTAGTCAAGTCTTTGGAAGAGTAAATTATCCTCCTACTTTTTTAACTCCTAGAGTCCCTCTTAATTTATATGGTAGACAAAAAAAAGAGATAGAGGATTTTCTTATAAGACATGCTCCTGGTTATTGTATTTTTAGGCCTTCTAAAATTCTTAATCATAAAGGGGATGATATTTTTAAGCAATGGAAGGAAGATTTGCAAAGAGGAAAAGAGATACATCCTGCAAGTAATATACGACTTTCTCCTATTTTGGATAGTGAACTAGTAAATATTCTTTTGTATGTTAGAAAGAAAAATCTAACTGGAATTTTTCATGCGTCTGCCACTGATTCTTTGACTTATAGTGAGGCTGCTTACATGTTGGCAGATATAATGAACATTGATAAGAAACTTATTAGTCCTCAGAATGTGGAAATTCCGGAGATATATATTCAGCCATATCCTAACCTAAATTTAATGAATGATCATCTTATCCCTGCGCATTTCTTTAAAGATGCTTCTTCTACTTTGAAACTATATTTTAAAAAATTGTGTAACGATGAATATCGGAATTGATTTTGATAATACTATAGCTTGCTATGATAAAGCATTTTATAAAATAGGAATCAAATATGGGCTTTTGAATGAAAATTTCCATTCATTTTCTAAAGAAGATATTAAAAAGTTTCTTTATCAGCAAGATTCAACAGGATTTTTATGGGAAAAATTGCAAGGCATTATATATGGAAAAGAGATTAAACATGCTACTGTTTTTAAGGGGTTTAAAAGTTTTATAAAGCAAGCTCCTCCAGAATTTAATTTTTTCATCATCAGCCATAAGACGATATATGCGCACCATGACGATAAAAAAACTCTTTTAAGAGAGGCAGCAACTCATTGGTTAGAAAGGAAGAGGCTATTCAATGAAGGGCTTATTAAGAGAAAGAATATATTTTTTGCCTCTAATTTAGAAGAAAAAATACTTCTTATTAATAATCTAAAAATAGACATTTTTATAGATGATCTTACAACAGTACTCTTGCATCCTTTGCTAGAGGCGAAAATAAGAAAAATTTTATTTAGGGGAGAGCCTGATTTTCTCTTAGAACAATATAATAGTTGGGAACAAATAAAATGTGCATTGAGCAAAAACTAATTTATGATCTGCTTCCTGGAAAGAATGAGAAAATATTTTCTATTGAACAAATTAATAGAGGACGTAATAACATTGTTTTAAAAATAGTAACTAATCAGAATACGTACGGTTTAAAGAAATATATAAGTAAAGATGCTAGTGAACGGTTTGAAAGAGAGAAAAGTGCTTATTTTTTATTGCATGAAATGGACTTCTCTTTTGTAGCTTCTTTAATAGGTATAGATAAAAGTAACTACATTATTCTCACCCAATGGGTGGAGGGTAATGTAATTCATGATATAGATGTAGATATAGTTAAAAAATTCTGTGATTTTCACTTAAAACTAGATTCCTATTTTACGAGTTCATCTCACCTATTTTTTCACGAAGCTAAAGACGCCTGTCTTTCAGAGAGTAGCTTGCTTGTACAAATCAAGCAGAGGTTAGTTTCCTTCGAAAACATTTATGAAGATGACCCCCTTTTATTAAATTTTTTTAAGGAATATTTTTATCCCATTTGGAATAAAATCATAGAGAAGCCTTATAAAACTGCAATTGTCCCACTTTCTAATCAAACGCTTATACTGTCAGATTTTGGCATTCATAATGCTGTGAAAAAAGATAATAGCATTTATTTCTTTGACTTTGAGTATTTCGGAAGAGATGATCCTGTAACTGGTATTTGTAATTTTGTATTACATCCAACTATGAATTTAAATGAAGAAAATAGGAAGCTTTTCGTATCCACTTTTTTAAACCACCATGAAAAAAGGGATGTAGAAATTCGTGATCGTTATGCTAAAAAATTCCCTCTCTATGCTCTACGGTGGTGTTTAATTGTACTCAATGAATTCCTGCCTCATAAGTGGGAAGAAAGAAGGAAAGCTCATATTTTTTCAGAAAGCTATGCAGAGATAAAAAATATGCAACTGGAAAAAGCTAAAAATATTTTAAAAAAAATTACAGCTGACAAAGATGTTTAAAAATAAAAATATTATAGTGTTAAATCAAATAGCGGTTAGTGGTTCTTTTTTTATACAAGGGTTATTTGATGGACATGAAGAAGTACTAGTTTTTCCATCTTATTGTAAAGCATATGATTATTTATTATCTCACGTTACTGCAGAGGAGGTTGTTGAGTGTTTTATTAAAAGTAATTCAGGGTTTTTTGAGTCTAATTGCAACCCGTTTGTAGGTGGAGAATATTCTTTAGATGTTCAGAGATTTAAAAAAAATTGCCTTAGAATAATCGGAAAAAACTTCGACCAACTATCAAGGAAAGATATTTTTTTAATATTTGGCCAAGCTTATTGTGATCTTATTAACAAAGATTTTGGAAAAATTAAGTATATTTTGATCCACCTGCATCACTTGGATAATATAGTTATGGAAGATTTCCCTTGTGTAAGTCTAGATACTTTGTATGATTTTATAAAATATCCTCACAAATTTTTTGAAGAAAGATTTAAAATTATCCAGGATTTTCCCACAGCTAAATTTATTTTCTCTTGCAGAGATTTTAGAGAAAGCATGCTATCTTTTATTAAGATGCACCAGCGTATAGATTATAGACTTATTTTTCATTACAGTTTAGGAGTGAGGGCCTATGTAAATTTCTTCAATTGTATTACACAACAAATAAAATCAGAAAATTTTAAGGTTATTGATCTAAATGCATTACATATTACTCAACAGAGAGCTATCAGAGAAATTTGTAACTGGCTTTCTATTAGATATAGGGAGAAAGTATTTTCACAATCTACTTTTTTAGGACATAAAGTAAAATATCCTTTAGGACGCAGTGCCAATAAATTAGAAAGCCATAAATTTTCAGATAGAATGCATACTTTAGCCTTCAGCACATTTTTTTCTAAGCAACTTATAAAAATAATAGAATATCTCCATTATGACTTACTTTTAGGATTACAATATATGGCACTGTTAACAAAGTAGGTTAAGAACTTTCATGGAAGCAAGGGCGAAGAAAGAGAAGAAAGTAATGTCGAGTTTATCAAAGCGCAGAGCTAAACGTTTGTTTTCTTTGATGTGGGCAAAGAATCTCTCAACGGC
>JBMDXI010000017.1:0-10923 GCA_048595075.1 Alphaproteobacteria bacterium | reverse complement strand
AAGGGGATGATTCCATTTTTGTGCGTTTTTCAACCAGCTAGGAGCCTTGTGATAAATGCCAGTGGGGCGTTGCTTTTGGCTTTCTTGCGCTTTGAAGATTTCTGTGAGATCAGAGGATTCTTGAGAATTTATTACCAAAGTTTCTTCTGCTTTTTCTTCTACATCGTCAAAAGGCAATTCTTCAGGTGTATTTATTTCCACAAAAGCGGGAGGGGAGGAGGTAACAAAAGCAGGGGCTTTAGGAGGCGATTTTAAGCCAAAATAAATACCGATGCCGGCACACAGACATCCCACTATTATAAATAAAAGAGCGGGGGAGGGTTTATTATTTCTTTGTAGAAACTTTTTTTGTTTATGAAAAAACTTCATGGCTCATAGTAGTAGCAAGTCCAAAAAATAACAATGCTTTTCATCTTCAATTCATTGACTAATTGTTAAAATTTTACTATTTTCCAAATACGCTATCTTTGGAAGATGGGGGATAGTTTAGCGGTAGAACTCTCGACTCTGACTCGAGCGACCAAGGTTCGAATCCTTGTCCCCCAGCCAAAAGAATAGAAAAGGAGACTGCCATGCAAAATACGATTGTTTATAAGCCCTCTTTGCTTACAAATTCATACCTTCATTATATAGGTAAAGTTCTTTTAGGAAGTTTGCTTATCGCCATAGGGGCTCAAATTTCCATTCCCTTTTATCCTGTGCCGATGACCTTGCAACCAGAAGTAATTATTATAATGAGTTTGTTTTGCTCACCGAGCATAGCGTTTGGTATGACAAGCGCTTATGTGTTAGAGGCTGCCGTAGGGCTTCCTGTATTGCAGGGCTTTGCGGGGGGATTACCCACGTTAATGGGGCCTCGGGGTGGGTATATTGTAGGATTTATCATTATGGCGACGCTTATTAGCTATTTGAGCCGAAGGAACTCTCAAATGCTTACAAAGATAGGGGCGTGTATTATAGGTCATCTAGTTTTGTTTGGGTGTGGGGTGGCATGGTTGTCTCAGTTTATGGGGATAGAACAGGCTCTTAATTTTGGTTTATACCCCTTTTTGCCCAAAGCATGCTTGAGTGTTGCTTTAGCAATTATAGCTTACAAGACTATTCGCTGTTGGAAAGAAGAGGGAGATAAAGCCCATGGCCATTGATGCCCAAGAGCTTAAAAATCTTTTAGAAGAGTATTTTTCGGATGCAGATATTACTTTGACGGATTTGAGAGGGGATCAAGATCATTACTTGCTCTCTATAAAATCTGCTTCATTTCAGGGTAAAAACCGTGTACAACAACATCAACTTGTGTATGAAGCCCTGAAAGGAAAAGTAGGGACGCAGCTTCATGCCCTTGCATTGCAAACAGAACCTAAGTAAGATTAAAAAATGAGTGAAGACGCTATATTTGCCCCAATTCGTAAAGTTATCCAAGATAATGATATTGTCCTATTCATGAAGGGCACCACGGCCATGCCCTTGTGCGGTTTTTCGGCCACAGTTGTGCAAATTCTAAAAGAATTGGGTTTGTCGTTTAAGGATGTAAATGTGTTAGCAGACCCTGCCTTGCGCCAGGGAATTAAAGATTTTACCAATTGGCCAACCATTCCCCAACTCTATATAAAAGGTGAATTTATTGGGGGATGTGATATTGTACGCGAAATGTTTCAAGCAGGGGAATTGCAAGACCTCCTTAAGAATCATAAAATTTTAAACTAATATTTTAAGAGAAATTATGTCTACCACTTTCCATGATGATAATGAACAACGTCGTATTCGCCTTCAAAAGGTAAAAACTTTAGAATCTAAAGGCATTTGTCCTTATCCTTACTCTTATAAGCGCTCAGCCAAAGCTCAAGAGCTTCAAGATCGCTATAAGGATTTAGCAAATGACACGGTCACTGACGACCATGTGGCGGTGGCAGGTCGTATTCGCTCTATTAGAAACAGTGGGATGTTTATTGATCTGGGGGATGAAACGGGGTCTATTCAGATTTTTTCTTCTTTAAAGGAATTGCCACCACATACGGTGGAATTGTTAGACTTGCTTGATCTAGGTGATTGGATTGGGGTGGAAGGGATTGTACGTCGTACAAAGCGCGGAGAATTAACTGTTAATACAACAGCGTTGACTTTGTTATGCAAAAGTTTGTTGCCTCCACCTGAAAAATACCATGGTTTGACAGACGTTGAAACGCGGTATCGACAACGGTATGTAGATCTTATCGCCAATGAAGAAAGCCGTGATCGTCTGCGGAAAAGAAGTCAGATTTTAGCAGCTATTCGCCACTTTTTAATTGATAAAGGTTTTCTGGAAGTTGAAACGCCCATGCTGCATACGATCCCGGGGGGGGCAGCAGCGAGACCTTTTACAACCCACCATAATGCATTAGATTTAACTATGTATTTGCGTATTGCGCCGGAGCTTCATTTGAAGCGCTTAGTTGTAGGAGGTTTATGGGACAAAGTTTTTGAGATGAATCGCTGCTTTAGAAATGAAGGGATTTCCATTAAGCATAATCCTGAATTTACATCTATTGAGCTTTATCAAGCTTATGCAGACTATACAGATATGATGACGCTTACGGAAGACCTCGTCGGTTATGTATTGGATACAGTACTGGGGACGCGGCAAATAACTTATGGTGATAAAACAATTGATTTTTCAGCGCCATGGCCCCGAAAATCAATGATTGAACTAGTCCGAGAAGAAACAGGTATTGATTTTGGGGCAGCTCAGACTGCCGATGATGCTCGCAAGTTAGCTGCAAGTTTAGGGGTAGCAGTTAAGAAAACAGACTCATGGGGAAAAATTGTCGAAACAGTTTTTGGGGAAAAAGTTGAAGCTAAATTATTAAATCCTATACATGTTACAGATTTGCCCTTAGACATTTCACCTCTTGCAAAAGTCCATAGAACTGATCCGCGTTTGACTGAGCGGTTTGAAACATATGTTAACAGCTGGGAAATTGCCAATGCTTTTTCTGAGTTAACAGATCCCATTGATCAATATGAACGATTCCAAGCTCAAGTCCAACAGCGCACTGATGGGGATGATGAAGCTCATCATATGGATCGTGATTTCGTGCAAGCCCTAGAGTATGGTTTGCCACCGACTGGAGGGCTGGGGATTGGTATTGATCGATTAGTTATGTTACTGACGAATGCACCCAGTATTCGGGATGTTATTGCATTTCCTACCATGAGGACGAAAGAATAGGACGGTATTATAAGGATGGAAAAAAAATACTGGAAAGATATGGGGTTGTTGGCTCTTGTTTTAGGGCTTCTTTTTTGCACCTTCTTAGGAGGCCGCCCCCTATCCACACCTGATGAGGGGCGCTATGTAGAAATCCCCCGCGAAATGGTTGCAACCGGGGATTGGATAACCCCTCATCTCAATGGCCTTAAGTACTTTGAAAAACCAGTATTCGTTTATTGGGTGGAAGCTATTGTTATTAAATTGGCAGGTATTCAAGAATACTTCTTGCGTTTGCCAATTGCTTTATTTGCTCTTTTGGGGTGTTTAGCCACTTATGCTTTTGGTCGCCGATTTTATAGTCGTCTAACGGGTATTTGGGCTGCGATTGTTTTAGCTACTTCCTTACTTTATTTCGTTTTTTCTCGCCTCATTTTGCTGGATATGGTGTTTTCCGTCTTTCTAAGCGGTAGCTTATTTGCGGGACTTGCTGCTGTTAAAACATCTTTAACAGAAGGGGCCAAAAGGCGCCTTTGGATGTACCTGGCCACCACGTGTATGGCCTTAGCTTTTTTGACTAAGGGACTTATTGCAGGATTTCCTCTTGTTATTCTGGTCATATGGGCTTTATTTACCCAGAATTTTTCAAAGCTAAAGCCTTTGTATCTTCCTACCAGTATCCTTCTTTTCTTAGCTATTGTCGTGCCGTGGCATGTCCTCGTGATTTTGGAAAATCCATCATTTTTTGATTTTTATTTTATTCATGAGCATTTTGAGCGTTATTTTACCACCGCTCATCGTCGTTATCAGCCGGTATGGTTTTTTATGCCGGTTGTGTTCATAGGATTTTTCCCTTGGATTGCCTTTCTTCCCAAAGCATTGAAAGATTTCTTTCCCGTGCATTTTAAAAAGTTAAAAAGTTATGATGTGGAACTTTTTCTCATTATTTGGATTCTTACAGTCCTTGCAGTGTTTAGTTTTTCTCAATCAAAATTAATCCCTTATATTTTGCCTGTTTTTCCCCCCTTGGCTATTATTGTAGGGCGCTATTTAAGCTATAGCTGGAAAAATAATTTATCCTTAAGAGGGTCAGGGGCCTTTTATGGGGGGATCGTTTTTGCCCTCACCGGGGCAATTGTCTATGCTCGTCATCTTAATCTATTAGATGAAGATACTTTTATCCAAACGACCTTCGCGCAAAATATTTTAGTGGGAACGGGGTTGTTAGGATTTATACTTGCGTTTACTCCTTATGTCCGATGGATGCTAGCTACTCTTATTGCAGGACAAATCTTGTTTCTTTTTTCTTTGAATGAAGTGGCCTATCTAATTCAAAGGCCATCTTTAAAGCCCTTAGCTGAAAAAATAAAAAATTTGTATGGAGATAATGTTGAAGTTATTAGCTACGCACAGTATTATCAAGACCTGCCTGCTTACCTTAATAAGACAGTTAAAGTCTCTCAATGGAGCGGGGAGCTAGATTTCGGTAGAAACTTGGAACCTGAGAATGACATTTTTGTAACACCCGACTATATTCAAAATGTATGGCAACAAGACAAGCCAGTTTGTATTGTTGCCCAACAAGCAAGATATGAGTCGGAAATAAAAGATAAACTGTCACCAGCTCCCCAAGAAAAAGGAAGCATTGCAACGACTATGATACCGAACTCTATTATTTTAGTATGTAACAGATAAAAAGAGAAATAATGACTTCACCTGCTTTAAAAGAATTTTTGCCTTTTGCCAAACCAGATATTTCCGCAGAAACTATAGCAGAAATTACTGAGTGTCTACAATCTGGTTGGATTACAACCGGCCCCCGAGTCAAAAAATTTGAAAGCATGATCCAAGAGTATCATCAGGTTCCTCATGCCATTACGGTTGCTTCTGCAACAGCAGGGCTGCATATATGCTTATTAGCATTAGATTTGCGTCCAGGGGATGAAGTTATTACCACTTCCTTTACCTTTGTGGCAACCCTTAATACCATTGTTCTGGCAGGGGGAACCCCTGTATTAGTGGATGTAGATCCCACAACTTATAACATGGATTTAGATTTAGTAGAAAAAGCGATTACTCCTAAAACGAAAGCCATTGTGCCGGTTCATTTTGCAGGGGCGCCAGTCGATTTAGATCGTCTTTATGCGCTCGCCAAGAAATACAATTTGCGCATTATTGAAGATGCGGCACATGCCATTGGGGCTAAATACAAAAACAAGAAAATCGGTAGCTTTGGGGATACGCAAGTATTCAGTTTTCATCCTAACAAGAACATCACAACTATTGAAGGGGGATGCATTGTCACCCAGGATGCGGACCTGGCCAAAAAAGTAAGTGTGTTAAAGTTCCATGGAATTGATAGGGAAGCGTGGAATCGTTTTTCTAAAGAAGGAAGTCAATCTTACGATGTGATTGCTCCTGGCTTTAAATATAATATGACTGACGTGTCGGCAACTTTAGGAATTCATCAATTAGGAAAGCTTGACAGTTTTATTGAAAAACGGGCTGAGATTGCCGCTCTCTATGAAAAAGCCTTTAAAGGGTGGGACGAGCTTATCGTACGGCAAAGTCCTTCTTATGATCATTATCATGCCTGGAATCTTTTTAATGTGCTTATTAACCCTCAGGCTACTCAAATTACGCGTGATGAATTTGTACAGCTATTAAAGGAAGAAAATATCGGGACAGGGGTTCATTGGCAAGTGCCTCATTTATTTGCCTTCTATCGTGACAACTATGGATATAAAGCAGGTGATTTCCCTCATTCAGAATTTATTGCGGATCATGTCGTAAGCCTTCCTTTATTTCCAACACTTACCCACGATCAACAAGATATTATTATTAAGACAATTGGTAAAATTTTTGGTAAAAAGTAACATGACATCTTCTGTATATCTCTCTGTGGTCATTCCTGTCTATAACGAGCAAGAAAGCTTGCAGACCTTGTCAGACCGTTTAATGCCTGTTTTGCAAAAACTTAAAAAGCCCTTTGAAGTCATTTATACAAATGATGGCAGCAAAGATCAGTCCTTAAAAATTTTGAAGAAGCTCCATAAGGATTTTCCGAAAGAGGTAAGGGTTATTGATTTTGGGGGTAATTATGGTCAACATATGGCCATTATGGCCGCTTTTGAACGGGTGAGAGGGGAGGTCATCATTAACCTGGATGCAGACCTTCAGAACCCTCCTGAAGAAATTCCTAAGCTACTCGAAAAATTTGAGCAAGGCCATGATGTGGTGGGAAGTTATCGTTTGCACCGAAAAGATAGTCTGTGGCGACATTGGGGATCACGGTTTGCCAACCGCGTGCGGGGGATGATTACAGATGCGTATATGAGCGACCAAGGCTGCATGTTTCGGGCTTATTCTCGTTCTGTAGTGGATCAAATCGTTGCAGGTGGGGAAGCCTCTACCTTTATCCCAGTCCTTGCGTGGCGATTAGCTGAAAATCCCTGTGAGGTGGGCTTGCGCCACGATTCTCGTGAACAGGGAGAGTCGAAATATGGCATTTATGAATTAATCCGCGTAGCCATTGATTTGGCAACTAATTTTTCAATGGTTCCTATTCAATTTTTCACCTTTTTTGGGATGATTGTATCAGGTTTAAGTTTTTGTTTAGTTATTTATATGTTTGCTCGCCGTATTTTTATAGGGCCTGAGGCTGAGGGTATGTTTACCTTGATGGCTATTGTGATCTTCTTGATCAGTGTCGCCATCATGGGTATTGGAATTATAGGAGAGTATGTAGGGCGCACCTATCAAGCCCTTTGTCGGCGGCGATATAGCATCCGGCAAATTATTGAAGATACGAGAAATGGTAAATAAAAAGCTACCTGTGTCTTAAGTACGAAAGTTAATAAAAATATAAGAGAAATAAAATGAGTTTAAAGATTTTAATTTTAGGCATTAATGGATTTATTGGAAGTGCGTTGACGCGGTCAATCCTTAACACCACCGATTGGGAAGTGTATGGGATGGATTTAGATAATCATAAATTATCGGAGTGTCTTTTAAATCCTCGGTTACATTTTTCTAAGCGCGATATCTTGAAAGATAAAGAATGGATTGAAGATCATGTACAAAAATGTGATGTGGTCTTGCCGTTGGTAGCCATTGCTAATCCTATGCTCTATGTGCAAAAACCATTAGAGGTTTTCGAGCTAGATTTTGAAGCGAATCTTCAAGTTATTCGGCATTGTGTAGAATATAAAAAGCGAGTGATTTTTCCTTCTACGTCGGAAGTATATGGAATGTGTCCTGATAAAGAATTTGATGAAGAAACATCTAACCTGGTATTAGGGCCCATTCATAAACAACGTTGGATTTATTCCTGTGCTAAGCAAATGATGGATCGTATTATTTTCGCCTATGGGGTGCATCATAATTTAGACTATACAATTTTCCGTCCTTTTAATTGGTTGGGGCCCCGCATGGATGATGTTTATAACCCAAAGGAAAATAGCTCGCGGGCTGTCATTCAATTTATCAGTAATGTACTCTATGGACGTCCCATTCAGTTAATGAATGGGGGGACTCAACGGCGTTGCTTTACCTACATTGAAGAAGGGGTTGACGCCCTTATGCGGATGATCCACAATAAAGATGGTAAGGCGAGTCAACGTATTTTTAACGTGGGGAATCCTAAAAATGACTATTCAATGGGGCAGGCTGCACAGATGGTTATAGATACATTTAAACAGTATCCACAATTTAAAGATAAGGCTGAAAAAGCGGTTGTTGAAACCATCGCTGCTGAGAAGCATTTTGGAAAACACTATGAAGATGTGGCAATCCGTGTTCCTTCCATTAAAAATGCTCAAGAATATTTAGGATGGGATCCTACAGTAACATTGCCAGAAATTTTGAAGCGCACGCTCGATTATCATTTAATTGAACACCCCCAAGAGATTATACATGACTAAGGGCCAGTTTTCTCATAAAAAAGAGCTTTTTATTGGATGCTTTTATATGATAGCTGCTGTATTTATGTTTGGGCTAGGGAATGCCCTGGTTAAGAAAATTACGGCAGAAATTCCCGTTATCCAAGTGCTCTTTTTCCGTGCAACTTGGGCCTTGGCTATGTTATGGGTGTATTTTAATTTCGTCAAAAAAAAATATTTGATGAAAAGCCATAATATGAAGCTTCAGTTGTGGCGAGGGGCCATCGGTTTTTTTAGCCTTTATACCCTCTTTTTGTCTTTTGAGCTTCTTCCTATGACAGATGCTACTGCTTTAAGCTTCGCTACACCCTTGTTTATCACTCTATTGTCAGTTCCCCTTCTGAAAGAAAGGGTGGATGGTAAGTGCTGGATGGCTGTTATAGTTGGTTTTATAGGTGTAACCTATATAGCTGATCCAACAGGAAACGTAACACTCATAGGGTCGGGGGCTGCTGTTATTTCTGCCTTCTTAGAAGGGGTGGTGATGATTCTCTCGCGTATTTTGTCAAAAAAAGACCATCCTCTTACCTCAGTCTTTTACCATGTTTTAGTCATTGCCCCGATGGCGGCCTGCCTTGTGCCATTCTATTGGCAACCTGTTTCTTTGATGATGGGGCTGCTCTTATTTGTGCTGGCGTTTGTCAGTAATTTGGGGCAGGTTTTTGTTGTCTATGCCTATAGCAAGGCTCCCGCCGTTGTGATTGCGCCGATTTTATACACCCTTATCATTTGGGGTGGTTTTTTCGGGCTCGTCTTTTGGGGCGAAGCCCTTAGCAGTCATCTTCTGATAGGCTTACCTATCGTCATCTTAAGTGGTCTTTATATCATTTACCACGAGTTTAAAATGCGCCAAGCTCATACGCCGGAAATCGGGTAGGAAAATAGGTTATAGCCGACATCTTATAAAAGTATGACATCAGAAATCGTTGCTGATGGGCGTCAAGCACACGATCGTTCCTCATTTTTCGTATCACTTTAAATTGACTGAGCTATAGATAGGGCGGGGGTGAGGGGACTGACCCTTGAGATTAAACCCTTTCTACAACGTGAACAATTTTATGGGTTCGGAGGGAAGCGATTATTTTTTCCAGGTGGGCAACGTCTTTCACACTGATATCTATGAGAAAATCGAAAAACTCTACATATCGGCGAGTGACTTTTAAATTGACTATATTACCTTCAGCATTGCCAATAACAGTGGCTAAGGTTCCCAAACTTCCTGCTTTATTATAAAGGGTTACGAATAAGCGCCCTATGTATATTTCATCATGAGTATCTCCCCATGCCACATCGAGGCGAGGCTTACTAGAGTCAGTAGCTGTGACGACTTCACAATTCTCTAAATGAATGGTCACTCCTTTTCCAGTAATTACAATTCCTATTATTTTCTCACCTGGGAGAGGATGGCAGCAACCGGCATAATGCACAGCCATACCCGGGATAAGACTACAAATGGCTACTCGATTACGATTATTGGAGGGTTTTTTAGGAAAAGAGATGATCTTCGTTTCATCGGGGGCAGGCGAGGGGGGGAGAATAAAGCGCATGACCTCCTTTGCTGAAAGAAGATTTTCTCCTAAGAATACATAGAGGTCTTCTATCGTTTCTAGGTTGAAATGCTTCGTAACTATTTTTAAATCTTCATCCTTTATTTGAATATCTGCATCTGCCAGCTCTTTTTTAAGAATAGATTTTCCCAAATTCATAAACTGAGAACGTCGTTTAGAGCGGATAAATCGTCGGATAGCTGCTTTGGCTTTTCCGGTGACTACAAATCTTTCCCAGGTAGGGGAGGGGCTTTGTTGGGCTGAAGTAATAATTTCAATTTGATCCCCATTTTTTAATTCGGTTCTGAGGGGCATTAATTTTCCATTAATTTTAGCGCCTTTACAGGTATTACCGATATTAGAGTGAACAGCATAAGCAAAATCTACCACTGTGGCGCCTTTGGGAAGATCAATTAACTCACCATGGGGAGTAAAGCAAAAAACTTGATCATCGAACATTTCTAGCTTAGTATGCTCTAAAAGTTCAGCAGAGTTGGTCATTTGATCTACGACATCTAACAGTCCTTGCACCCACCGAAATTGCTTGCCTTCTTTAAATGAAATGTCTTGCTTGTATTGCCAATGGGCAGCCACCCCATATTCAGCTATTTGCTGCATGCTGAGTGTGCGAATTTGTATTTCAATTTGTCGTTGGCTAGGGGCAATGACTTGCGTATGTAACGACTGATAGTTATTGGGTTTAGGGGTGGAAATATAATCTTTAAAGCGGCCCGGGATGACAAAGTATTCGCTATGGATGAGACCCAATGCTTGGTAGCAGTCTGCAGAAGAATTTACCAATATACGAAATCCAATAATGTCTTTTAATTGCTCAAAGTCTACATTTTTCCGTTGCATTTTACGCCAAATAGCATAAGGTTTTTTCTGTCTACCACTTACTTTGGCTTTAATTCCACCGCTTTCTAGGATGTTTTGAAGATCAGCACTGACAAGATCAATCGTATTTTGATCTAAATTTTTTGATTGTTCTAAGCGATTTTGAATATTGTAATAAGCCTCTGGATAAGCTTGGGAAAAAGCTAGGTCTTGTAATTCTTCTTGAATAATATGTAGCCCTATGCGTTCGGCTAAGGGGGCATAAATTTCAAGGGTTTCTAAGGAAATGCGCTTGCGTGTATTTTCTAGCAGAATATAATGAATGGTACGCATATTATGAAGGCGATCGGCCATTTTAATAAGCAACACCCGAATGTCTTCTGAGAGGGCGACGACAAACTTCCTAAAATTCTCT
>JBMDXI010000016.1:0-5344 GCA_048595075.1 Alphaproteobacteria bacterium | reverse complement strand
TGAGTCGGGCCACATTCAGGCCGGCGCGGATGAGTCGCTCCAGCATCTCGGGCGTTTCCGAGGCGGGGCCGATGGTGGCGACGATCTTGGTCTTATGGCTGGGCAAGCTGTTGCTCATGGATGGTATTGGATTTCTCAATTCAACATTCCCCTGACTTTTACAGCATCCTCCCCTACTTTAAAAGGGCGGCCTCTTATGAAAAAAGCCCATCAAAAAGGCCGAGAAGTTTTACTTTACCTGCCTCTCCAACCTGCTGACTCTAAAATTAAAAAACCAGCTCATATTTCTCTATGGTTAAGCCCAAACCTCTCTCAAGAGAAAATGGAGTCTATTCTGGATGCAAAACTGAAAAAAGCTCATAAAGTAATAGGACTTACGAATTACTTTCCCAGTACATTTCTAAAAGAGGATAGCATAGAAATGCTCCTTAGCCGTTTAGCTGATCGTGAGGTTGTTTTCTTAGATGCAGCAGCAACTCCCCCCCTAGCTGCCCGCATTGCCAGCATCTATAATGTTCCCTATTTGAGGCGAGACATAACTTTTTACTCTAAAACCCCTTTAAACTCTACTTTTAAAGTATTAGAAAAAAAGCTATCTAAAAGTCATCAACTCATCATCGCCCTTAAACCTCATCCGGCTGTCCTGAAAAGCGTTCTAGCTTGGGTACAAAAGATGCAAAAAAGAAAAGATGTATCTTTCGTTCCCCTCAGCCTATTATTTAAACAACTAAAGAATAATGCGAAGCCTCACATAGTCTCACCAAAACAGGTAACACGTTATTATTCGGGATTTCGTTAAAACCATGAAGCCTTGCCTTATTGAACCATTTTTAGAAATGCTATCCGCCGAGCGGGGAGCCAGCCCTCATACACTGGAATCCTATCAGCGGGACTTAAAAAATTGTGATGCTTTCCTTCAGAAGAAAAATAAAGCCTTGGAAAATGCAACATTAGAAGATATTCGGGATTATCTTGCTTATTTATATGACTGCCAATTAAAGCCAGCCAGTGTGGCCCGTCATTTATCGAGTCTGCGGCAATTTTTCTCTTTTTTAATTTCAGAGCAGAAACGGTCAGATAATCCTACCTCTCAGCTTGATTGGCCTAAACTGGGACGTTCTCTTCCCAAAATTTTATCCGAACAAGATATTTTAAGCCTGTTAGAAACCTGTCATCAAGATCATCAATCCCCTGAAGGGTTGCGTTTAACAGCTTTACTAGAAATTCTCTACGCGACAGGCTTACGGGTATCAGAGCTTATTTCCCTGAAGCATGATTCTATTGCCCCCGAAAAAGATGTGCTGATTATCATGGGCAAGGGAGGAAAAGAGCGCATGGTTCCTCTTAACAAACATGCTGGCCACGCCCTTGATAATTACCTTAAAGTACGGGCCTTCTTTTTAGAAAATAATAGCTATTCAAAATGGCTATTCCCTTCTTATGGAGAGTCAGGGCATTTAAGCCGTCAACGATTTGGGCAGTTGTTAAAACAATTAGCTGTACAAGCGGGCGTGGATCCACAAAAAGTTTCTCCTCACGTTGTGCGTCATGCTTTTGCAACCCATCTTCTTAACCATGGGGCTGACCTTATCAGTGTGCAGCAGATGTTGGGCCATTCAGACATTGCCACCACGCAAATTTACACGCACATTATGGAAGAAAAACTGAAAGAGCTTGTCTTAAAACATCACCCTTTGGGGAACTCTAGGAAGAGGAATTAATCTAAAGCTTCTTTGAAGTGCTCAACAATACTTTTAATTTTTGTGAAAGTTGGTTATATTAGGCTTCTTGCATGGCTATATATAGCCTAAATATCTATAGATAAAATGCAAATTTTATAAATTTGAGAAAGAAAAAAATGACTAAAAAATTATATATTCCCATTCATAAAGAGGGATTTATGTTCGCTTTTATTTTTGGCGCAACAAGCCTTCTACTATGGCAATGGATTCCTTTTTTTGGCTGTATAGGTTTTTTATTAACAGCCTGGTGCCTCTATTTCTTCCGCAATCCTGATCGTGTAACACCTATCCGCAAGGGGCTTATTATTTCTCCCGCTGATGGAGTTGTACAAATGATTACACTGGCGATTCCCCCTGCAGAATCAGGGCTAGGGAACACAAAATGTATTCGCATTAGTATTTTTATGAACGTGTTCAATGTTCATGTTAACCGTATTCCGATTGATGGTATCATTGAAAAAATCCATTATTATAAAGGCAGATTTTTTAATGCCTCCCTTGACAAAGCAAGCGAATTCAATGAACGTCAATTAATGGTGGTAAAAACACGTGACGGGGAAAAAATTTCGTTTGTACAGATTGCAGGACTTATTGCACGCCGTATCCGCTGCGATGTTAAAGAAGGACAAACTGTAAAAGGTGGACAACGATTCGGCCTTATTCGATTTGGGAGTCGGGTAGATGTATATTTGCCTGCCTCTTTAGCCCCTTTAGTTTGCTTGGGCCAAAAAACAGTTGCGGGGGAAACCGTACTTGCGGACTTCAACTCCACAGAAAAGGAACGCAAAGGTGAAATAAGATAATGGTATTTCAGAAAAAGAGAATGAGGAAATTAACCCCTAGAAGCTTACAGCATACCACGCTAAAGGCCCTGCCGTTTCATAAATTTATTCCTAATATCTTAACGTTAACTGCTTTATGTGCGGGCTTAAGCTCGGTTCATTTTGCGCTGAAGGGAAAATGGGAAACATCGGTAGTTTTAATTTTTATTGCAATGGTTTTAGATGGCATGGATGGGCGCATTGCCCGCCTGTTAAATAGCACCAGCAAATTTGGAGCCGAATTAGATTCTCTCGCTGATTTCTGTAATTTTGGAATTGTGCCTGGCCTGGTTATCTATATTCATTCTTTGCAATATTTAGGACGCTTGGGATGGCCTATTGTCTTAATGTATAGCATTTGCATGGTTTTGCGCTTAGCACGCTTTAACACATTCTTAGATCAGAGCCCCTCTACAAAATACTTTGTAGGCGTCCCCGCTCCTTTCGGCGCTTTATTGGCCTTATGGCCCATTATCTTACAATTCCATGAGGGAGAATGGGCTTTACCCGCAAGCATTTATGCTGGATGGGTTTTAATTATCTCAGCCCTTCTAGTTTCCCGTATTCCCACATTTTCTTTCAAGCAAGGGCATGTGCCTAAAACGTGGATTTTGCCCATCTTTATCCTGGTTGTTTTCATAGTGGCTGGTCTTGTCACCTACCCGTGGCTGACACTTTCATTAATCGGTGTTGTGTATATGGGGTCTATCCCCTTCAGTTACTGGGTTCATCAAAAAGAAAAAGCTGCTTTAGTATCTTAAAATAGATAATGCTTGCTATCCTCCATCGATAGGCTCATAATTTTTTTGTACTCTTTCAATTACTTGAAGAGCTTCTCAATTTAAAAATAAAAATATAATAATAAACAAATAATGGAGGCATATTATGAAAAAATTTCACTACTCTCTTGCATTAACAACATTATGTACAGCTTTGTATAGCTCGACAGCTTATAGCGCTGCAGCTGCGGCGGAAGAACCTTCCTGTTGGGGCAGAAGTAAAAGCTTCTTTACCAGCTGCTGCACAAAACAAAATATTGAAGGTGCCCTAGAAACTGTAGCAGGAACGGTGATTCCTGTTGTCGAGACACTTGTAAACATCAGTGGTTTGCCTTCCCCCACCAAAGAAATCATTATAGCAGACCTTGAAAAAGTGAAAAAATTAGCTCAAATGGCGGGCTCTGTCCTAGAGCTACAATCAGATGGTAGCTTTAAAGTAACTCTTAAAGATGGGGTTAGTTATGTTATTACTGCGGCATGGCAAACAGCAATTAGCCAAAACTTAGGACTCTTCACCGAAGAATCTAAAATGTTCCTTTCTCTTCTGAATGCCTGGCTTACCGAAAATAAAAGTTCGATTATGTTGGGAATTGTTCCGTTGGTTATCTTACAAGATGATCCTACCACGCCTGACCTTATGTCCTATAATGCGGACACAGGTGATCTCATTCTCACTAATGGGGGCTCTACTATTGGGAAAAAAGTAAATATCCTTGGCGCTGTGTCTGATGACTCTACGAAACAAAAAATTCAAACTGCCTGCCAAGAATATTATGTGGCTATCCAAGAAAGGACAGCTGCAGAAGCTGCAAATGGCGGGCAAAGAAGCTCACAAAACTTCTTACCAGACGATTCTTTTATCCGCCAACAATATACAACATTGGTTGCAAACCCCACCTCTGTTCTTATTAATATCGTAAAAGGTACTACATCCATAGGGGCAGTCGTTGATAATGTGATTAGCAATCAGCCACAAGGCAGTTCTTCTAGTGTTCCTGTTGCTAGTTCTTCTAGTAGTGGGGGAGTTGCTCCTGTGCTAGTCACTGACGCAGCTAAAGATACGCCTTTATAAAAAAAGGAGGGGAAACCCTCCTTTTTTATTTTAGTTATAGCTGAGAAATTTTAAAATGAGGACGAGAAATTCGGAGCGAATGTGTGATTGACCCCCACCAGCGACAAATTTCGACGTAATCACTTTATAAATTTCCAGCTATAATTTTCTGTAATAGCCGTTATCTCTCTATAAAAGCGCGCCTTCTTTGCATGGCCTCAGAGAGCTGAGCAACTATATCATTAGCAGGTTTTGCTTTAGGTTTATTATCAGGAGTGTTGTTCTTCAGAGGCTTTAATTTCGTAGTACCGTTTTTTATATCCTCTAAAAATGGTCTTTCACCTATCCTTGCAGATGCTTTCAGTTTTTCTTGGAAATTTCCTCCTGAAGAAGTTTGCTTCTCTTCTTTTTTCCGAGAAGATGTCAACCTTTTTATAGGTAAGGGAGGAGGTGGTGGTGGAGATGAAATTTGACCCACGGGCCTTGTCATCTCTTCCTTCAAACTTTCTTTTGGAGGTAAAGAAGCTCCTTCTTCTATCATTTTTAAAGGCAAGCTCGATAATAAAGGTTTATTATTTGCCTCCTCTACAGATAATAATAATTCGGGTAAAATTTTATTAATATTTCCAAATTGGGAAAAGGGAATAGTAAAATGAAAGGTCATTTCTTGAGCAGGAAAATTACTTCTTAAGACTGGGAAGGATAGAAAATCTGCAAGAGGAAAATGAAAGACAACCTCGTTGTTAGAAATGGGTTCAAAAATTACACTCAGAACATATCCATCTTTTTTCAATTTAAAGTACACCTCTGCATACGGTTCTTGCAGGAATTTTTCTTTCAGGGCAGTTACTTCTTCCTTAGATTTTCCTGCTATCGTCGTGCTCGATTCTTCTATTTCTTGAATGTGTAGTGCAAAACTTTCTTTCCAAAATAAAATAGTAAAAAGAAAAA
>JBMDXI010000015.1:0-2765 GCA_048595075.1 Alphaproteobacteria bacterium | reverse complement strand
GAGAATTGTTGGGGAAGTAACTGCTTGTTACCTTTAAGCAGGGGATACAAGCCTATGAAGTGCTTAATCAGTATCATACTTGCTTCCAAAACCGCCAGGAGGATTGCTCTGCTCTATCTCCTAATATTTAAGCTAATTGCTAAGTCTTTTAAGAGTATGATAAACTATAAAAAATAATAAATAAGGGGGCCCCTAAAATGAAAACAAAATTTGTTCCATTAATTCTTCTCACTCTATCCAGCGTTTCTTATGAATCTACAAAAGCTGAAGAAAGAACCTCATCCACAGAAAGTATTTCTTTGTCGCCCAAAGAAAGGGATTTACGTGATAATCGCTGGTGGCCACGGGTGTGGGCTATTTTAAAAGATATGCCGGATGTTAAAGAGAGATTGGAAACAAGTTATAAAAAAGAATTCGATAAGTTGTGGATGGAAGAAAATCCAAGAAATTTAGATCAAGATAAAATCAATTGGTATGCTGAGAAAGTATTAGAAGATTACAAACGGCATTCTATCAGAAGGTCGCGATCAGGGTCTTTACGAGCACCCGCAGGATTAGAAGAAGCATTAGCGGGTAATCAAAAAAAGTCTCGGCCTTCTCCCCCTGTAAGAAAACATCCTCCAAAAGCTGACGCAGAACAGGGCGACACCATGGAGAACAAGCGTGCTACTTTAGAAGCTGCAAGACTTTTTAGACCAACACCAAAACCTAGACAACGGAGTCCAGAAGATTTGCCGCCACCACCTCCTCTTGTGGAAGAAAACTATGGACAAGAAAGTGGTGTGATTCCTCCGCCACCTCCTTTACCTGAAGTAGGGGGATTTTTACCTCCTCCTCCCCCACCACCCCTGCCGATGCCAGGGGCACGTGTTTCAACACGCTCTTCTCAACCAGTTGTTAAAAAAGAAGAAGCTCGGGAAAAGCCTCGAAAAACAAAACCTTCTGAAGGAAAAGGGCCTATGATAAGTCTTGAAGACTTAAGAAACGTAAGGCTAAACAGAACCTCCCGCCCAGCCCCTTCTCAACAGGAAACGGAAGATAACAAACCTTCCTGGCTGAAAGAAAGGGAAGGAAAATTAGCAAGCCCTAAGAAGACGCCTCCACCTGTGAAACCCCGTCCTAAGCCACGCATCGTTAACGATACGCAAGAGGATGCCTCATAGGGCAGGGGGGAACATTTCCCCTCCCTGCTTAATTTTTGGCTATTGCCATAGTTGATAGCGATTTTAGCGAGGTAATCTTTTGCTGATATGAGGCAATGTGTAGGCTTACAATGCATTCAAGTCGAATTTCTTGTGCTTATTTTAAGTTTTCTCAGTTATAGAAATGGCGCGCCCGAGAGGAGTCGAACCCCTAACCTTTTGATCCGTAGTCAAATACTCTATCCAATTGAGCTACGGGCGCACTAGATGGAACATCCTATGTTTAGCCTAACAATTTTTATCCTGCAAGCTTTTTGTTTATCAAAAGCGTAAAGCTTGCTATATATAATTATAGTTGGACAGAATATGGTAAAAAAAGCTCTTAAAGAATTTAAATATTTAGAAGATTGGCATAACCCTAATAAAAAGCCATATATTATGGTCGATCAAATTTGCAAATCTTATAGCAATTCTGATTTAGTTGTTAATAATGTTTCCTTAGAAATTTATAAGGGGGAGTTTTTCTCATTATTAGGGCCATCGGGCTGTGGAAAAAGTACTCTTCTGCGTATTTTAGCAGGACTGGAAACTCCTAATGCAGGGCGCATTCTTATCGATGGGCATGATATGACTGAACTGCCTCCCTATGAGCGTCCCGTCAATATGATGTTTCAGTCGTATGCTCTGTTTCCCCACATGACTGTTAGTGAAAATGTAAGCTTCGGACTTCGACAAGAAAAAATCTCTAAAACCCTTATTAAAGGGCGTGTGGATGATATGCTCCATTTACTAAAGCTGGAAAAATATGCTGATCGTTATCCCCATCAACTATCAGGGGGACAACGGCAGCGGATTGCCTTAGGACGTTGCCTTATCAAAAAACCGAAACTGGTTTTACTCGATGAACCTTTGGCAGCCTTAGATAAAAAACTGCGCGAACACACGCAATTTGAATTAGTCAATATTCAAGAAAAAGTAGGAATTACCTTTATCATGGTTACCCATGATCAGGAGGAGGCGATGACCATGTCAACACGGCTTGGTATCATGGAAGAAGGACGTATCCGCCAGGTGGGAACCCCTAAAGAGATTTATGAGTTTCCTAATAGTGAATATGTGGCCGATTTTATTGGGACTGCCAATATTTTTTATGGGGTTGTTTCCGAAGAAAGTGCTACTCATACGACTGTTAAATCAGATGAATTGAAAGCCCCCTTTTATATCAATCATGGAGGGCAAGTGGCTGTTGGATCTCAAGTTGCCGTTTCATTGCGTCCTGAAAAGATTTCCATTCATATGAAAAAGCCCAAGGGAAAATACAATTATGCCTATGGGTCAGTAAAAAATATTGCCTATTTGGGGGATGTTTCCATTTATTATATTCAAATAGAACCCTTTAAAAAAATTATGCTTGTGACATTGCCCAATTTGAAACGATCTGAAACAAGCCCTATAACTTGGGATGATAAAGTTTATATTTCGTGGAAGCCAGACAATCCAGTTATCTTAACAGCTTAAAAAATGATCCCTTTCAAAAAAACCTCCTTCCTTTCCAAATTTCTCTGTTTTCTTCACCAGAAAAAGGCTGATATTTTGAGTAAGTTATTGGTGACTATACCTTAC
>JBMDXI010000014.1:0-5468 GCA_048595075.1 Alphaproteobacteria bacterium | reverse complement strand
TAAGTTTGATTGTTTTGCTGTGGTTGGGGGATTTAAAAATTGCCCTTATCCTTCCTGCATCACTTGTTTTTAATATGTGTTGGTCAGCTTTTGGAGGAGTTGCTTTTCCTTTGCTTATTTCCCGCTTTGGGTTAGATCCTGCCGTTAGTTCAGGGCCCCTTTTAAATGCTACTACTGATATTTTAGGATTTGCCTCTTTTTTGTGGCTGGCTCATTTATTTATTATTTAACAAAGGTATTAAAATGTCTAAAAATCCCATCCTAATTGTTGACGGTGTGAGAACCCCTCTCGGTTCTTTTGGGGGCGATCTAGCCCGGTTATCAGCGCCTGAATTAGGGGCTATAGCTCTCCGCGGACTCTTAATGTTAACAAAGGCTCCTGTTGAAAAAATTGATGAAGTTATGATGGGGTGTGTCTTACCAGCAGGACTAGGTCAGGCCCCTGCCCGTCAAGTTCTTATAAAAGCAGGCCTTCCAAATTATATTCCTGCAACGACCATCAATAAAGTATGTGGTTCTGGGATGCGCACTATTACGATGGGAGCTCATCAATTACTGGCAGGTGAAAGCAACCATCTTATTATTGCAGGGGGGATGGAGAGCATGTCTAATTCGCCCCTTCTTACCCACCGCCCTCCTAAGGGGGAAGAGGCAGCTACCAAGCCTTATGGTGATCATATGATGATAGATGGATTACAAGATGCTTATGAAAAGGGCACATCTATGGGTATTTTTGCGGAAGCAACTGCTCAACACTATAAATTTACCCGTGAACAGCAGGATGCCTACGCTATTACGTCTGTAGAACGGGCTAAAACGGCCACAGAAAATAAATGGTTCGAGCGCGAAATTGTGCCCATTGTGTTGGAAACCCCTACAGGTACCACAGAAATTAATGAGGATACGACGCTTCAAAGAGCAAAGATTGAGAAAATCCCTCATTTAAAACCTGCTTTTGCAGAAAATGGAACAATTACGGCTGCCAGTTCAAGTGGCATTTCTGATGGGGCGGCTGCTGTTATGCTGGCTACAGAGAAAACGGCTCATGCTTTAGGAATGAAGCCACGGGCTAGAATAGTAGCGTTTGCTCATCACGCGCAAGAACCACGCTGGTTTACGACGGCCCCTATTTTCGCTATTCAGAAATTATTAGAAAAAACAGGGTGGAGCAAAGATTCTATAGATGCTTTTGAAATTAATGAGGCCTTTGCTGTGGTTGCAATGATTGCAATTAAAGACCTACAATTATCTCCTGAAAAGGTTAACATGCATGGGGGGGCCTGTGCTTTAGGTCACCCTATAGGTGCATCAGGAACACGGATTGTCGTCACTTTAATGAATGTTCTGGATCGTATTGAGGGTCAACGCGGCATTGCCGCAATTTGTATTGGGGGGGGCGAAGCCCTTGCCGTTGCCATCGAACGTTTGTGATGTCTCAAGAAATTGTTGTTATTCAACCGCTACCAGGATTGGGCGACCTCGCTTGGTTTGACGAACATATGCAAGCAGTTGCAGCCACATCTGGCCAAAAAACAGTCACTCTCCTGACAACGCCTGCTTTAGCACCGCGGATATTTGCTGTGTGCCAATACGTCAAAGAAGTTATTTGCTTAGATTCTTCCAAAAAACATATTTTCCGCTTTATCAATTTGGTGAAATTGCTTCGGTCACGCCCCTTTACTGAGGCCTGGATTTTTCATCATAGCTGGCGTTATGTGGTGGCGTGCAAATTTGCTGGGATCAAAAATATCTATGGATATGGTAATAATTGGACGCGTTGTTTCTTGAAGTCTCCCTATTTATCTCCTGCTGAATTTAATGTGCATCCAATTCAACGTGCAACTGCTCTTATTCAAAAACATGGGCTTCAGCTACCTGAGAAATCTCTCTTTAAAGCTAGTACAAAGGAAATAGAACTTATAAAGAACTATTTGAGAACAAAAAATAAACCATGGATTGTGGTAGGCATTGGGGGGACTGAAAAATTTAAAAAATGGCCAGCCGATTCCTTTGCTGCGCTTGCTGCCCATCTTTCCTTGTCGGGAACCGTTTTTATTTTAGGAGGACGCGCTGAAGAAGCTGAGGCAGCCTATATTGTGGAAAAATGTGCCTCTTTATCTTCAGGAAACCCACTACCTATCCCCCTCACCCACCTCTCTATTGAAGAATCTTTAGCTTTCCTCAGCCTGAGTGATCTTTTCATTGGCAATGACACCGGCATGATGAATTTTGCTGCTATTTTAGGAAAGCCAACTATCGGACTGTTCCTTAAGTCCCCTCCCCTGCAGTATAAAAAGAATCTCTATGCGCTAATGCCTGATGAAAGCGGTCATATTTCTGTGGAAAGGGTGGTGAAGCTTTGTAAGGACTTGACCCCTCGCATTTTGCAATCTCCAACCGTTTTATAAAAATCACCACTGATCCTTGTTTTTTTGCCTTATAAAGACTATATCTGAAGTAGATAGAGAATAGATGCCTCGCCGCGGCGAGAAGAAAAGACCCTTTCTCATTCAAGATTTAAGTGTGTCTATAGCTGAGAAAGTTTAAAATGAGGACGAGAAATGAGGAGCGAACATGTACGGACGTACATCAGCGACGAATTTCGACGTCATCACTTTATAAGTTTCCAGCTATAAATTAGGAGAAACAATGCGGACTGTCTTATTATGTACAAATCCTGTGTTGCGACAGATTGCAAAACCTGTCCTCATAGATGCTTCTTTAAAGCCCCTCTTACAAGACATGATTCAGATCATGCGTCTGGAGGAAGGCATTGGTCTAGCAGCCCCCCAAATAGGTCTCAGTAAACAGATTCTGGTAATTGAAATGCCTGATGAAGACCCCCGCTTTTTTATCAACCCCACTATCTATTGGTATGGAAAAGAGAAAAGTCTGTATGAAGAAGGATGTCTCTCTGTCCCCGGGTTCAGAGAATTTGTTGAGCGTCCAACAGAAATAAAGTTGACTTACCAAGATGAAGATGGGCAACAGCATGATCTCCATGCTACTGAGCTTTTAGCCCGTGTGTTACAGCACGAGATCGATCATTTGAATGGAAAGCTGTATATTGATTATCTTTCCCCGCTCAAACGAAATATAATTTTGAGGAAAATGAAAAAGGAAGAGCGTGCGCGTGAAGCTGAGGCTGAACAGGTGCCCTCTTAAATGAGTTCTTCTCTTCGTATCGTATTTATGGGAACACCACAGTTTGCTGTTGCCCCTTTCAAAGCTTTGTTAGAAACTAATCATAAAATTGTGGCGGTGTATACGCAACCGCCGAAGCCAGCCGGCCGGGGATATGAAGTGGTGCGTTCTCCCGTTCATGAGTTAGCAATTGTTCATCATATACCCGTTCATACCCCTTCAACCCTCAAAACAGAAGAAGAATTAGCCAAATTTACCAGCCTTCAAGCTGATATTGCGATTGTGGTTGCCTATGGCATGCTGTTGCCGAAAACTTTTTTAGAAACGCCTCCCTTAGGGTGTTTGAATATTCATGCCTCTTTGTTGCCACGCTGGCGAGGAGCAGCCCCCATTCAGCGTTGTATTATGGCGGGTGATACGACCTCAGGGATAACATTAATGAAAATGGACGAAGGAATGGATACAGGACCCATTTTAGCGATGGAGTCTATACCCTTATCCCTCAAAGTAACCTCTGGGGAACTTTTTCAAACTCTTTCTCCTTTGGGGGCTCAATCTTTAATCAATCATTTAACCAGTTATGCGGCTGGTCACCTTATTCCCACCCCCCAACCAACTACCGGTGTAACTTTGGCAAAGAAAATTACCAAAGAAGAGGCTCTACTGGACTTTCATCAGCCTGCCATAACGTTAGAAAGAAAAGTACGTGCTTTAAATCCTTTTCCGGGGGCTTATTTCTATCATAAAGGAGTGCGCATCAAAGTAGCCATGGCAGATGTTGTTGAAAAATCTGTAACCACAGAAAGTCCGGGTACAATTATTAGCTCCCACTTAGAAATTGCTTGTGCAGAAGGCGTTTTGCAGCCTAAGGTTCTACAAAGACCAGGAGGCAAGATGCTTGACATTGATGCATTTTTAAACGGATTTAATTTTCAAGTCGGCGATATGGTTAATGATGGTGCAACGATTTAAGCTAACAATTGAATATGATGGCACCTCTTTTTGCGGGTGGCAGCGACAGGAAAATGTGCTCTCTATTCAACAAATTATTGAAGAAGCTATTACCAAATTCGTGCCTGCAGTTAGCCCCTCCCCCATTTTATATGTGGCAGGGCGTACAGATGCAGGCGTCCATGCCTTAGGGCAAGTAGCGCATGTTGATTTGCCTGCACATTTTTCTGAATCAACGGTGCGGCGCGCCTTGAATTTTTATCTCGAAGAAGTACCAATCACGATTTTAAAAGTAGAAAAAGTGGACGCTGATTTTCACGCACGGTTCTCAGCAAGAAAGCGCACTTATGTTTATCGCATCATCAATCGACCCGATAAATTAGCCTTAGAGCGCTTTCGCGCATGGCATGTCCCCTTCCCGCTTCACATCGATCTTATGCAGCAAGCGGCACAGTTTTTGTTAGGACGTCATGACTTTTCTGCCTTTCGGACAGTGCAATGCCAGGCAAAAGACCCCGTGCGCACCCTTGAGAAGTTAGATATTATTCAAAAAGAAGATGTAATTGAATGCTGGGTGGAGGCTCCGTCCTTCCTTCATCATCAAGTCCGCAATATGGTGGGGACGCTTGTAGAGGTAGGACGTAAAAAACACACCCCTGTATGGATTGCAGATGTTTTAGCTTCAAAAGATAGGTCCAAAGCAGGGCCCACTGCTCCTGCCCATGGATTATATTTCGTAAAAGTAAGTTTTTAAGTTGACGAAATAAAGAATATTTGTAATATCACATCATATATAGCTAAACGCTAGGCACGAACGCGTAGAAAACGTAGCGAAGGAATTTTAAGATTGGTATGAAGAATGAGACGCGACATGTACTAAACGTACATCAGCGTCGAAATGACAACGTAACAACTTAAAAGAACGAGCTACATATAGAGCCCCTGTGGTGGAATTGGTAGACGCGGTAGACTCAAAATCTACTGTCCGCAAGGACGTGGGAGTTCGATTCTCCCTGGGGGCACCATCTTTATTTAGATAAAACATCCGTCAAAATCTGTCTGTTTCGTGTATAATTTTTCAACTGCTTAGGATGATGCCTAAAAAGCTTTAAACATTTCTCATGAAATTGGGAATTCAGGAGGAAGTCAGACAGCAGGTTTTCTTTATTGCTAGTTGCTGCCCCATTTTGTGTAAGAGCAATAGAATGAAAGCAAGACTGACGAAGTCTTTTTAAAGAAATTCCAATCCCTTTAATAGCCGGGTCATGGGTTGTATTACCCAATACTTGACATAAAAAACGTAAGGAACAACATTTCACTAAACAATTACGCAGACATGCATATCCTTTGGCCAAAGGGGTAGATGATTCCGC
>JBMDXI010000013.1:0-8042 GCA_048595075.1 Alphaproteobacteria bacterium | reverse complement strand
TCGTCACGACCTACGTGAAAGGTAATATCGACGATTTAAAAAAGCTTCTCACGGAAGGCATGTACACCTTGTACCAGCAAGAAAAGAAAGCCCTTATAGATAAAAAGATAGTCTCTGATTTATTATTTTTCCGCCTTATTTCGGCAAAAATAAAAGATATTAAAATAGAAAAATCTATGGCACAAATTCAAATCTGGTTTGTCTCTGAACAAACGCAAGTGTTAAAAAATAGTAAAGGAAAAACGATTGAAGGCGATGAAAATGCTATTGATCGTATTAGTGAGTTATGGACTTTCCAAAAACTAATCACGCGCAAAAACGAAGATTGGGTATTAAGTGCAATTGGGGCCCATGCAGAAGCTTAACGATTTAAGTTTCCTTTTACCTCTATTCGCTGTTTTTTTACTCTTAACCAGTTGTAGAACGGGTTCTTTTCACTCCTCAGTATCTTTAAAAGAGACTTCTTTTTCTCATCTTCCAGGCTGGCACAACGATGATCATATGCAATATGCGATGATTGCCTTTAAAAAGTCCTGCCCTTTTCTTTTAAAGGGAAATTCTAATCGGACCATAGGGTTTGGCACCCGTGCAAAAGATTGGCATGGTGTATGCAAAAAGGCTATGGCGCATCAGTTTGCAACGCCCCAGGAAGCCCGTCGCTTTTTTGAAAATAACTTTAGGGCCTATAAAATAAAGTATGGTTCGAAAGATCAGGGAGTTTTTACGGGATATTATGAAAGTGAACTACGCGGGTCTTTAAAACGAACTGATAAGTACTGCCATCCTATTCATACCCCCCCTCAAGATTTGATATGCCGGGGGCCTTCCAACGAATGTGGTTGTAAAAGTCTATGGGGGGGCTTAAGGCCTCATCATACGCGTGAGGCCATTCATAATGGAGCCTTAGAAGATCAAAACCTAGAAATAGTGTGGGTTGATGATCCGGTTGAGGTATTTTTTCTTCATATCCAGGGATCAGCAAGGGTTGTTTTAGAGGACGGCAAAATTGTAAGACTACGCTATGCAGGCTCTAACGGCCATCCTTTCGTGCCCATCGGTCGGATTTTGCTCGAAAAAGGTCAGATAAAACCCAAAAGCATGTCTATGCAATCTATTAGGGCTTGGATGGCGCAAAATCCTAAGGAAGCCATCAAGCTGATGAATAAGAACCCTCGCTATATTTTCTTCCGTCAATTTCATGGGGAAGGGCCTTTAGGATGTATGGGGGCCCCGTTGACACCTGAGCGTAGCCTAGCAGTCGATCGGGCTTTTATGCCCATGGGCGCCCCCATCTGGGTGAATACAGCCTTTGCGGGCAATCATTTTAAAATTCAAAAGCTTTTCATTACCCAAGATACGGGATCAGCCATTAAAGGGCCCATCCGTGGCGATATTTTCTGGGGATACGGCAAAGAAGCCATGAACAAAGCAGGACGGACGAAGGAGATGGGTGAATACTACATCTTCTTACCCCAATAGCCTTCGCTATTAGCTCGTCCTTTTTTGCTGCTACTTTGTCAGACATCGATCCTGGACGTGCTAAAGGTCAAGTAATTCATTACCGAGGGTGGGCTTTTGTTGCAACTAATACATTAAAATCGAGGATGGGGTTGTTATTACTATCTCTTTCTTTTTGTTGAACGCGTTTTCTAATAAAGTCAAAGACATCGTTATCTATAGTAAGGGCCCTTGTGATTTTACATTCAAACCCACTTTCTTTGCAGTCCTTTAATAATCGGTCATGATATTCTTGGGTTTGGAGTGCACGAGATCGTTGAATTCTGCTTTCTTCGGATTCTCCTTCAAACTTGTCTAAAGGCCTGATAATGGGAGGTCTTACGTCGGGGATATATATAGTACCGTTCATTTCTAGTAATTTATTTAAACAGAAAAACATTTCTCTTTGCTCTTTAACAAACTTGAAAGTTGACCAATCAAAGAGGATAGTATGAAATTTTTCACGAAGCGCTTTATCTACAAGTGTTATAAAACGAAAATCGTTAAAATCTATATTAAAAAAATGAGACTCATCTTCTCTTGGTTGGGCTGGAGCCTGTTTATCTAAAAGATAAACATCATTTCTAGAGTATAGAGATAGCCGGATATCTTTTGCTTCAGGATCGTCATAGGGACTGGCACCAATAATTAACACCCCGTATATAGTTCCAGTCTTGGCCTTATTTAAAGTGGCATGCCAATCTTTTGTCCAATTTCTTTCGTTAATTATTACTGCTGGGTTATGAATTTGTGAGG
The DNA here is from genome assembly GCA_048595075.1 of Alphaproteobacteria bacterium. Classification (GTDB taxonomy): domain Bacteria; phylum Pseudomonadota; class Alphaproteobacteria; order UBA7879; family UBA5542; genus JBAWWO01. The sequence goes on along the minus strand of JBMDXI010000013.1, from coordinate 5,789 downwards.
CTCCGCTCGCTTGTTTAAAGCTTACTATAAGCAAAATTAATATGATATTAAACATTTCTTTTCCCTATATTATACAGTAATTCTTATTTACTGAGGCTGTTTGAAATGCGTACTTTTTCCCAAAAATCGTAGCAGTTCTTACCTCTTGTTTAGAAAAAACCCTCAACTTTTAAATAAGGGCTTTCCTTAAGAATTTGTTGTCTGTTCTGGCTTTTTTTCAATTCCTACGAAGAACTTCAATCCCATTTTATAGATCAATAAAAGAGTTGGTTTGCCGGCTTTAAAGGAAGCTTCTAACGCTGTTTTAATTTCTTCAAGAGTTGGAGTAGAGGTCTGGTTCACTTCCATGATGATATCCCCCACAGATAGGCCATGTTTCATTCCCCAGCCACCATCCTTGGTATCAGAAATAACAACACCTTGAATTTTGGGATTTTCGGCACCGAAGCGTTGACGGAATTGGCCTGTCAGAGAAGTTACCCCAAAATCAAAAGCATCTATTGCTAGATGATCTTTTAATTCGGTTGTGGAGGTTTTAAGGGTTTTCTTATAATCCTCGTGGCTTTGGAGTTCTTCCAGTTTAGCCTTAAGAGTTATCGTTTTTTTGTCGCGCCATACTTTGACAGTCACTACCCTTCCAACCGATAGTTCACCAATAAAGCGGGTAACATCGGCGGCATCTTTAATCGTTTTTCCGTCAATTGACAAAATGATATCCCCAGCCTTTATGCCCGCTTTTTCAGCAGGCCCACCTTCTGTAGTAGAGACAATAATGGCACCATAAGCAGGCTCTAACTTAAGATTTTTTCCAATTTCAGGGGTTACAGCTTGAATCGCAATTCCCAGCCAAGCGCGTTTAATACGACCATAAGTAATCAAGTTATGAACAACTTTCTTCGCTACATTCGCGGGAATAGCTAAGCCCACCCCATCGCTACCACCTGATGATGAAACAATAGCAAAGTTAACCCCAATCACGTTGCCATTAATATCGACTAATGGCCCCCCAGAGTTGCCGCGGTTAATCGCTGCATCCGTTTGAATAAATCCATGAACCAAACTGGCTTCTTGGAATCCGAACTGAGGGTTGCTTAAATCTTGAGTTGAGGAAGAAATGACTCCCGCAGTCAGATAAGGGCCTAAGTTATACCCGTTCCCCAGGGCTGCTACCCACTCCCCCATTTTTATCTTTGAAGAATCTGCCCATTTTAAAAAGGGAAGTTTGTAAGGTACATTTACTTTTAAGACTGCTAAGTCTAGGCTAGAGTCGTACCCGACTAGCTCAGCCTCTAGGATTTTTTCCCCCTGCAACATGACTTTAACCTTAATGGCATCTTCCACCACATGATAGTTTGTAACAATATACCCTCGTGGGTCTATAATAAATCCTGAGCCTGTCACCCCCACTTTGCGGGGAGGGTTGATTATTTCTTGGCCAAATAAATCTTTGCGGGGGCTTTGTAGCATATATAAAAGACGGCTTTTTAAAGCATCTGTATCGTTGACAGTTGTAATAACAGCTACACTAACAATGGCTGGCATAACAGTTTCTCCTACCTCAGAGAACCCTTTTTCCATAAAGTGGTTACCAAAACTAGATGATAAAAATGGCCATATAAGCAAGAGAAGAATTAATTTTTTTGAATTTAATATCATAATTTCTACAATAACAAAGCTAGTGTCTTATGCAAGGGGTTTTAATTTGTGAGAAAAGATAATGAACGATAGAGGGACGAATTTTTTGTACTCATTTTAAATTTTCTCAGCTATACTTAAGTATAAAAAAGCAGGAGGCTTGCTAAAAAAATGAAATTTTTAATGTTGTTAATTCTAGGAGGAATAGTTGCTTTTGAAGCTCATTCTTTAGAGATAATTTCTAGCTGTAGCCGTGATAAGTGCAAAACCTATTTGGGATTTAAAAAGTGTTTAGCCTCTTCGAGTAGTCCTTATGCAGGATTTGCTCAGCGACCAGACCAAGCGTCAAGCTCATTATCTTTTCAAGCCTTTCGGGCTTTTATGACAAAACATCCTTATTGTTATCAGAACTTTTGCAATGAAGTATGTTCGGGTTACACAGAAGAGTATCAGCAAAGTATGGAAGAAAATGAGAAGTTCGATCCACAGAAATATGAAGGGCGTATAAAAAGCATTAAGAATTTCTGTTCTCAACAGAATGAAGATGCAGGACAATTTAAGTTTCTTTGCAGCTTTTGTGCGCCTTATTTAAAATATGGCCATACGCTAATTAATAAGTGTAACTATAAATACAAAAAACCCCCTGAAGCTGCTGCTCCTGCGCATGCAGTTCCAGTAACTACAGCGCCCCCTCCGTCCCAGCAAGCTGCTTATAATCACCCTGTCAATACAGCCAATAGACTGGACTTAGCCAAGATGACAGAAGCTTATGATGTCTCTGATTCCTCAGATTCTTCCTATGATTATAGGAATAGCCAAGAAAGAAGAAAACCAAGAAGACGTTCTTATAAAGAAAGTGAAGGAGACTATGGCTATCCTCCCTCTTACAATAGACCTGCTCGACGTCCTAGGGCCAATAAGTCCCGTGGGTATTCTGCCTTTGACAATACCTCGTCTAGCTGGTCGAATTACGGGAATTCTTCCAGTACTTCTTCTTCGGATAGCTTTGATAGCAACCCTGCTATGCGCGGAGATAGCGCTTCTTCAAGCGCTTCTTCTTTTGATATAGACTAGCTTTACCATATGATAAGCCAGTTTAAAGTTGAAATTTGATAAATATACAGCTAAATTACTTTTGAAAATACAGCTACTCACTTTAAAGAACTTCGTCATCTTCCAGTGAAGCATAATAGTATTTTTTAATTTATATCGGAGGATTTAAATACTTGGATAAAAGATTGCCATCTCAGTTGACACGGTCAAGAGTACATTATGCATGGCTATTTATTGCCCCTGCTCTGACTATTTTGCTTTTAGTCGCAGGATGGCCGTTGGTACGCACCATGTGGTTTTCGTTAACCGATGCCTCCTTAAGTAACTTGGAAAATTACCATTTTATAAATTTCAAAAATTTTGCCTTTTTATGGAATGATTCAGGGTGGTGGAAAGCTGTTCGTAATACACTTTTGTTCACAGTTATTTCTGTGGGGCTTGAGCTTGTTTTAGGCCTTGGGATTGCATTAACCCTTAATATGCACTTTAAAGGAAGACCATGGGTAAGAACAGCGATGTTGATTCCCTGGGCGATTCCTACGATTGTGTCCGCCAAAATGTGGCGATGGATGTTTAATGACGTGTATGGTGTTATCAACCATGTGTTCTTAAAGTTGGGATTTATTGCAAAGCCGCTAGCATGGATGGCAGACCCAGACTTAACGCTGACTACTATTATTATTGTAGATGTATGGAAAACAACTCCCTTTATGGCTTTATTATTGCTAGCAGGTCTTCAGATGCTTCCTCAGGAATGTTTTGAAGCAGCGCGGTTGGATGGGATTCATCCTCTTCGTGTGTTTTGGCGGGTGACGTTACCTTTGCTAAAGCCTGCTATTATTGTGGCAATGGTGTTTAGAACCATTGATGCCCTACGTGTTTTTGACCTGGTCTATATTTTGACAAGCGGTAGTTCCGATGCTATGTCTATGTCAGCTTATGCCCGCCAACAATTATTTGATTTTCAAAATGTGGGGCTGGGGTCAGCCGCAGCTACTTTCTTGTTTTTTATTATGGCTTTTGTCAGTATTCTCTTTTTAACTGTTGGGCGCGTAAAATCTGATATGGGGGATGATCGTTAATGCGTTCAAAACGTCAAAAATTTATAGTTTATAGCAGCTCTTTATTTATCATTTTAGCGGCTATTTTTCCTTTCTATTGGGCGGTGGTTTCTTCCTTAAAATCAGGTTCTGATCTTTATAGGACTGATTTTTGGCCCCCTCATTTTGCGTGGTCGAATTATATACAGATTTTTAATGAGCAGCCCTTTGGCCGTAATATTCTTAATTCTATTTGCGTTGCCCTATCAACCGTCTCTATTTGTTTATTAGTTGCTGTTAGTGCATCTTACGCGTTAGGGCGGGTACGTTTTAAGGGACGATCTTTACTTTTGTTGTCAATTCTTTGTGTATCTATGTTCCCTCAGGTTGCTGTTTTATCCGGAATGTTTGAACTTATTCGCACATTAGGGCTCTACAATAATCTTTTGGGACTCATTTTGTCTTATATGATTTTTTCGTTACCCTTTACCATATGGATCCTCACTACATTTATGAAACAGTTGCCGAAAGAAATTGAAGAAGCAGCTATTCTGGATGGGGCAGGACCTTTTACTATTTGTTTTAGAATTTTCTTGCCACTTTTATGGCCAGCATTAGTGACCACAGGCTTGTTAACTTTCATTGCAGCATGGAATGAATTTTTATTTGCCCTCACTTTTACGGTAGAGAATCAGTCAAAAACAGTTCCTGTTGCGATTGCATTAATGACAGGGGCCTCTGAGCACGAATTACCATGGGGAAAAATTATGGCTGCTTCTGTGGTAGTTACATTGCCTTTAATTGCGTTAGTGCTTATATTTCAACGTCGTATTGTTTCAGGTTTAACAGCGGGTGCCGTAAAAGGGTAAAGGATATAGTTACATGGCTAAAGTTACATTAAAAAATATTCATAAATCATTTGGCAAAGTAGATGTATTGCAAGATATCAACTTAGAGATTGAAAGCAACCATTTTACAGTTTTTGTGGGCCCTTCAGGTTGCGGAAAATCCACTCTTTTACGCTTAATCGCTGGCTTAGAAGATACCACAGAGGGGACGATTCATATTGACGAAATAGATGTGACTTACCTAGCCCCTGCGAAGCGCCGTGTGGCTATGGTCTTCCAGTCTTATGCCCTTTATCCTCATATGACTGTGTATGAAAATATGTCCTTTGCGCTTCGACGTACAAAGTATCCTAAAGAAGAAATTCACCGTCGGGTGATGGCAGCCGCTGAGGCCCTTAAAGTAACCCATTTGTTGGATAGAAAACCTAAACAACTGTCAGGGGGGCAACGTCAGCGGGTAGCTATTGGGAGGGCCATCATTCGTGATCCTAAAGTCTTCTTATTTGATGAGCCTCTTTCTAACTTGGATGCCACTTTGCGCGTTCAGATGCGGATGCATATTGCAAAGCTCAAAGAAAAACTTCATACCACGATGATTTATGTGACCCATGATCAAGTCGAGGCGATGACGTTAGCGGATAAAATTGTTGTATTAAATGGGGGCAAGGTAGAGCAAGTTGGCTCTCCGCTTCATCTTTATCATCACCCTATTAATAAATTTGTTGCTGGTTTTATTGGATCACCCAAGATGAATTTCTTGAACGTTTCTATTGAAGCTTTAAAAGATGACATTGTAACCTTAGGATTACCGCATCAGCAAAAAATGAAGCTTCCTATTGCACTTCCTAAGCAAATAAAAGACTTGGGTGTCGGCAGCATGGCAGAGCTGGGTATCCGTCCTGAACATCTATTCTTATGCTCTCAGAAAGAAGCTTTGTTCGAAGGAAATATTCAAATGATTGAACACTTAGGGGGCGAAATTTATGCCTATGTGGAAATAGATAAAGAGCAAACTTTACTTCTGCGAACTCCAGGTGATCAAAAGTTGAAAATGGGCGAAAAAGTCCACATAGGCGTTAAGCCAAAAGACTGTCATTTATTTCATGCTGAAAATGGATTATCCTTTGAACGTCCTTCGCAAAATGATTAATGGTTGGTTAAGGGGAAAATGATGAAAAAAAGAATGATATTGTTCATAGGTGTTGTGAGTGTT
>JBMDXI010000012.1:0-6223 GCA_048595075.1 Alphaproteobacteria bacterium | reverse complement strand
TTTCCGAGCTTGTTTAGCCTTTCACCCCTAGCCACAGATCATCCCCGTCTTTTGCAACAGACGTGGGTTCGGTCCTCCATTACGTGTTACCGCAACTTCAACCTGTCCATGGCTAGATCGCCCGGTTTCGGGTCTAATCCTTGTAACTCAATCGCCCTATTAAGACTCGCTTTCGCTGCGCCTACACCTATCGGCTTAAGCTTGCTTGATACATTAAGTCACTGACCCATTATGCAAGAGGTACGCCATCACACCCTAAAGGTGCTCTGACTGCTTGTAAGCATTCGGTTTCAGGATCTATTTCACTTCCCTACTTGGGATTCTTTTCACCTTTCCCTCACGGTACTTGTTCACTATCGGTCATTAAGGAGTACTTAGGCTTGGAGGGTGGTCCCCCCATCTTCAGACAGAATTTCACGTGTTCCGCCTTACTCAAGTTTACAAAAGCCGTTTACTTTTACGGGGCTATCACCCTCTATCGCTTGCCTTTCCAGACAATTCAAATTATAACTTTTGTAACACTGGCCTGGTCCGCGTTCGCTCGCCACTACTAACGGAGTCTCGTTTGATTTCCTTTCCTCTAGGTACTTAGATGTTTCAGTTCCCTAGGTTTGCTTCTCAGCCCTATGTATTCAGGATGAGATACTGCAAAATGCAGTGGGTTCCCCCATTCAGAGATCGACGGATCAAAGGTTGTTCGCACCTCCCCGTCGCTTATCGCAGCGTACCACGTCTTTCATCGCCTCTTAATGCCAAGGCATCCACCAAATGCTCTTAAAACGCTTTATCGAGAATTTCACATACAGTGAAATTTATTTTTATGAATTAAACTTAAAAATTAAAAATTCTTAAGCATAACCCTTGGTTGTTTTGTTTGAATCTTTTGAATTCAAACGGAAAAACTTTGTGTCAAATTTATTTACAATTTCAAAGAACGGGTCTCTTTTATTTCAGAGACTAGACACCCTTATAATGAATATAATCCCCCCCGTCAAGAGTATTTATGAATTATTTTAAGAATTATTTTTCCGAGCATCCATTTCAGCATAAATTTGGTCTCTTAGGTTGCTTCCAAAAATTCTACCATCATCACTGTGCTCAAAGACTTCGGCCCTGAATTGGCGATAGGGCAACCCTTCTTGAGCCAAGGAATCTACCAAATAGCGAAAATAAGAGGCGGGAATGTCGCTCCACAATATCTTCATATCTGGCCTTTTGGTTAGCAATTCTTTCAGAAAGTTTTTATAAAGAGGTTCTGCAGCAATGAAGTCTGTCCTCATCTTTAGATATAGCTGGAAACTTATAAAATTATTACGTCGAAATTCGTCGCTGGTGTGCGTCAGCACACGGTCGCTCCGAATTTCTCGTCCTCATTTTAAATTTTTTCAGCTATAAATTCTCAACCAAACAACTCGATCAACTTGTTGAAGTAAACTAAAGAACGCCTTGAAAGTTTAGAGACATCATTAACCTAATTCAGTTTTCTTCTTGAAATTACTATTTATCGTTCGTATATAAATACGAATATAGAATAATGGTTAAATAGCTTATAAGGAGCAGAGGAATAAAAAGATTATTGATAATAGGACTATTTCTGACAACCTCTACTCTGCAAGCATGGGGAGCAGCCCATGTTCCAGATGAAGGAGAATTACCAACCTCACAGAGTTCATCTATTTGTGAAGAAAGTCAATTGGTGGGGCTACATCCTTCCTCACAAAAACAACTTCCGACTCAGTTCAAAAAATGGAAAGAATTATCTCCAGAACTTCAAGATAAAATCTTTTCCTATTTAGATTGGTGGGGAACGTTGAAACAATTAAGACTTGCTTCAAAGACTCTTTACTATAATCCCTACCTCCATGGCCGCTTAATCAATAAAATGTTCCCTCATAACGACTTATTAAGACAATATAGTCTTACTACCTCTCTACTATGGACAGAAGAAACTTTTTCTTTAGTAGAAAGAATTACAATATGGAAGTTAACAAGAAACAAGAATCTCCTTCAGCATATTGCTTCCTTTCTGCTATTGTTTAAAAACGTAGAACATCTAAATTTAAGTGAGAATTATCTCTGTACTGAAGGGGTAAAGAAATTAGTCCCTAGCTTGAGTCAATTAATTAAATTAAAAACATTGGATTTGGGCTATACTAATCTCAACAATGAAGGGATGAAAGTATTACCCCCTGTCTTAGGGCAATTTTGCACTCTAAAATCCTTAAGTTTAGGAAGTAATAATTTAGGAATAGAGGGGTTAGAAATATTAGCGACTGCCTTAAAACAAATGATATCATTAGAAACATTGTACTTGATGTTTAGCGATATCGGTAATGAAGGGGTGAAAGTATTAGTCCCTGCCCTAAAGGAGTTGCCTAAATTATCTCAGTTGTGGTTATGTGGTAACAATATAAGTCCTGATGTTATAGAACAATTAAAAAGTTTTTTGCCTGATCTGCGTATTTTTACGTGAGGTTAAGACCTACCGTTCCTCACAAACCCAAGAAAGCGTGTTTGGATGACACAAATAGTTTACAGAGGAATAATCTAGGAGTCACCATACAAGTCAGGGGGGAATGGCCAATACTCCAGATGAATTACTTCTTTACCCCAATATAAATATCCACAATTGCGTTATGCGGGTTTATACTTCTTTCATCATAAACTTCAAAATCTGCCCTGTAGGCTCTTTCTGCCCCGGATTCTGCAGAGCCCATCTCCCAAATTTTTTGCCAGGTATTTATAACGATGGCGGGTATAGAGCCTGGATCGGACGTAAATTTGGCATACGTTGCCGCAGGTATTACAAGAGCCTCAAAGTCCGAGCCAATATCATCAAATGATGTTACTTCTTCTCCCAAAAAATAAGTATAATCGCCTGTAAAATCACTTTCATAGTTTGTATAAACTGCAAAAATCTTGCCTGGATATTTTCTATTTTTTATTTTCGCTTGCAAGTTTTCTGCCATAAATTTATGAAAAGTAGCCCCTATTTTAGCGGTAGATATATTCATCTCTGAAGCGTTATTGGTGCGTGCTGTAATACCCACTAACTTTATTTCAGGGAATTGTACGAGAGTAGTTTCTTTCATTTTTATTCTCACTCTTATAGAATTTTCTACAGAAAATATCACCTAGGTTGAGAAATCAACACACTGTCAAAGCTCATGTGTGGCTTTGCTAACAGGTTGCCTAACCTTTTGCTTAACTCTAAGATATAAGGTTTTTCAAATTTGTCCATAGTTCAGATATTTTTATTGGTAGAACCTTCTCCTAGACGCACCACTCCTCTTACTCGCAATCACTAGCGTCAGGCGTTCCATAAAGGATTATATGACAGTTAGGGAGTTGGGCTTGTAAGCTCTTCCTAAAATCTACTTCTGTCCCCCGCCTCTCCCAAGGGTCTCCTTCTATTCTGTCCCACAAAATCTGGGCAATATCAAGATGCTGCATCGCAGCCGGGTTCAAAGCAAGCACCATGTCAGAAATGACTTTAATTGTTGCTCTATTTAGGCGTATATTCAAATTTTGAAGGGCAGGTAATTGGCGTAGGATTTCTGTCAAAACACCGATCCCTTTAGTCGTTAAAGAATTATTCTGCACGTTCAAATAGGTAAGGCTCTCTAATGAGCCTATGGCCTCCTTCAGGGTCTCGAGACCACAATCTCCTATGAGATTATTTCCCAAGTTCAGAAACCGAAGGTTTTTTAATATGGAAAGCGCCTTAGCCAAACTCGTAAGAGATGTTATACTTTTCTCTAGCCTGACTGTCCTGAATCCATCCCAACTTGATAAATCGAGATGCTCTAAATGACACAGTTTAGGTAAAACTGATATAAAAAGTTCTGCTGCCTTAAAAGATGAATTCCAATTTTGTTGCATATTTAAATAGCGCAATTCTACCAAATTAGAAAGCGCACCTACCAATAAATCGACTTGATGAGAGGTTGTTAACCAAATACGTGCTATGTCTAGTCTTTGAAGTTTGGGTAATTTAGAAAGCCGCAAGACGAGCTCTTCAAGAACAGACTCCTTATCCAAGGCAAAGCAATAAGATGCATCTACAGCCCAAATTTTAGACATAGGGGGAGGAGAGGTTTTCCCCAAACCATACTCCCTAAAATAATTGCCAGAATCATCTTTTATAGGTCTTCCGTATTCTCCGATTTCACACTTCAAAACAAGCTGGCCAGCAGCCAAAGAAACGTCCTCTCTTAACGATGCTAAACCTGCTGATCCAAACATGCTAATAGCAAAGAGAAACGCTCCTTGAAATATTATTAAATAAAACAGTCTTTTCATGATCGCGTATTATATTTCCTACATAATAAAAAGCAAGAAAGTATTGTGTCGCCTCTCCTCGCAAGTGCGACCTGTGGGGGAGCACCCCCTTGCCCTTCCGACCGTTTTATAGCTAGCCAGGTTTAAAAGCAGTACAAGAAAAGAGGAGCGAACAGGTAGTCAACCTACATCAGCGACGGTTTCCGATGTAATACTTTTATAAGATGTCGGCTATATAGCGCAAAAGTTCGTAGAATTAAAAATACTTAAGGTAGAACACAGGACATGTGCTAACGCACCCAGAAATAACGTACTACATTTATAATGAAAGCTATATTCACTTTATAATGGGTTCGCTATAAGAGCACTCAGGAACATAAAGCCATGTATAGAGGGCATAAAAAAAACTACTTCGTCTCTGTTTTTTGTAAAAGATTTCTCTTTTTAGGCTTCTTTTTTAGATTTTTTAGCAGCAGGTTTCTTAGAAGAAGCCGCCTTTTTTGCAGGGGCTTCTACCGCTTCGCCCTCAATAACAGTTTTCTTGGGTTCATTCGTAGACATTACAGTTTCCACTGATCTATCTACAAACTCTATAATAGCCATAGGGGCTGCATCCCCAAAACGGAAACCCGCTTTTACAATGCGCGTATATCCCCCTGGACGATCACGATAGCGATCAGCTAAAACTGTCAACAATTTTGACACTGTTTCTTGACTGCGCAAACGGCTTAATAATACACGACGTGTATGCAATGTGTTATTACGTGCCATTGTTATAAGACGCTCAATAATTGGCCTTAAATCTTTAGCTTTAGGCAAAGTTGTCTTAATTTGTTCGCTCGTAATTAAGGCGTTCACCAAATTCATGAATAAAGCCTGACGATGGCTTGATGTTCTATTAAATTTACGACCTGCAATTTTGTGTCTCATAATACTTTACCTTTAAAAACTTTCGTCTAATTTTTTAGCAAGCTCTTCGATATTTTCTGGCGGCCAGCCGGCTACTTCCATTCCTAAATGAAGCCCCATATCTGCCAAAACTTGCTTAATTTCGTTAAGAGATTTTCTTCCAAAGTTTGGTGTCTTTAGCATTTCTGCTTCTGTATGCTGAACTAAATCACCAATATATATGATATTATCATTCTTTAAGCAATTAGCTGCACGCACTGACAATTCCAATTCAGAAACTTTTCGCAGTAGATTCCGTGGAATTGGAAGTTCATCCTCAATTTCTTTCTTTTTAACTTCAACAGGTTCCTTAAAGTTAATGAATGGAATTAATTGATCTTGCAAAATACGGGCGGCCAAAGCGATAGCATCTTCGGGCGTTACAACACCATTGGTAGTTACATCCATAATCAACTTATCATAATCCGTCATTTGGCCAACACGTGTATTCTCTACACGATAAGTTACACGCTTTACAGGCCCAAAGAACGCATCAATAGGAATAGTACCAATAGGCGTATCTTCCTTTCTATTTTGAGCAGCAGGAATATAACCCTTTCCAGTTTCTACAACCAATTCCATAGAAACAGAGGCATCTTTATCCAAGTGACAAATAACCAGGTCTGGGTTAAGAATTTCTACTTCGGGTGGCGTTGTGATCATGCGTGCAGTAATAGGCCCTGCCCCCTTATGTTGCAGATGAATTTTTTTAGGCCCCTCAGCAAAAGAACGTAAATTCAACCCTTTAATATTTAGCACTATGTCTGTCACATCTTCTAAAACACCTGGAATAGAAGAAAACTCATGCATAATACCATCAATATGGATAGAGGTAACTGCTGCTCCTCGAATAGAAGAAAGCAATACACGACGCAATGCATTTCCTAAAGTAAGCCCGAACCCTCTTTCCAAAGGCTCTAAAATTAGCTCAGCTCTTAAGCCTGTTTTACCAAAAGGTTTATGTTTAATGTTGGTTGGCTTAATAAGCCCTTGC
>JBMDXI010000011.1:0-5798 GCA_048595075.1 Alphaproteobacteria bacterium | reverse complement strand
CCAATCAAGGTATCGTACCCATGAGGCAATTTTATAATAAAGCTGTGGGCTGCTGCATCTTTTGCAGCTTTGATGATTTCTTCCTCTGATGCATCGGGATTGCCGTATAAAATATTGGCACGGATCGTATCATTAAAAAGAGTAATTTCTTGACTCACGAGCGATAAATTAGATCGTAAAGATTGCAGGGTAAAATCTTTAATAGGAATACCATTAATTAAAATACTTCCTTTTGTTGCGTCATAGAACCGCGGAATCAAGTTGAGTAAGGTAGATTTCCCAGATCCACTCTGCCCCACCAACGCAATTTTGCTCCCCGGTTTAATATGCAACGTGACATCTTTGAGTACAGGCTTTTTGGGAGTATATTCAAAGCTAACATTTACAAGATCAATTTTCCCTTTTTGAATAAAAATATCTTCTGCCTGAGGACTATTTTTAATATGGGGCTTCACTTCCATCAAATCAAATACGCGTCTAGCAGCAGCTAATCCCTCTTGCAGATTTGCATTTAAATTAGCTAGCCGTTTCATAGGCTCATAAGCCATTAGTAAAGCTGCGATAAATGAAAAAAAGGCCCCTGCTGTATTAGCGCCTTGGATAACTTGATAGCCTCCATAAAAAATAACGATGACGATGGCGAAACCTCCTAAAGTTTCCATTAAAGGGGAAGATAGGGATCGAATACGATTCGCTTTAAGATTTAGCTTGAATAAAGATTCAATAGTGGATCGAGCTCTCTCTTTTTCATACTTTTCCATATTGAAGGCTTTTACAAGACGCGCCCCTTGGAATAATTCATTCAGCAAAGATAAAAAAGCCCCGGTTTGTTCTTGGGTAAATGTAGAAACTTTACGGATTCTTTTGCCAATACGTACGATAGGATACACAGCGATAGGAAAAACGAAAAATGTAATGCTCGCTAAAAACCAGTCTGTGTAAAACATTAACCCCATAAGACCAATGATGTTTACCAAGTCTTTTCCTAACCCCGTCAATGTAGTGGACACCACCCCCTTCATCAAATTAATGTCGTTAGTACAGCGGGAAATTAAAGTACCTGTTGCATTATTATGAAAAAAAGCTAAGTCAGCCCGAATAAGATGGGAAAGAAGGTCATATTGAAGATCAGAAAGAATACGCTGGCCGATAAAATTCATCACCACCGATTCCCCATACGCCCCAATCCCTTTTACCAAAAAGGTAATCAGAACAGCGGCGGACACCCACCATAAACTTTGGACATTTTCTGATTTAAAGACATCATCAATGATCGGCTGCATTAATTTTGCTGAGCCTACCGTCGCGATAGCAGACAAAGCCATAAAGAAAAAGGCTAGTTGAATTCTACCCTTATGTTGCGAAATATAAGAACTCCAAAGGCGCTTTATCAAATACCATGTGGAATCTTGGGTAAAAATCATAGGGGCCGAGCTAATTTTTATTTCTTACGAAATTGATCCAAAGAAATAACTTCCCCCATTTTTCCTGAGGGTTTTTTCTTGTTTTTGTCCTGAGAAGCAGGAGCTAACGGAAGGGATGTAATTTCAGATAATTCTGGATTAAATTCTAATTCAAAGCTAGCAGACGGATCAGAAACATGGGTCAAAGCTTCAAAAGGTATCTTAATGGTTTCAGGGAAATCACCAAACGTAATATCTACAGAAAATGTTCTTTCTTCTACTACTAGGTTCCAGAACTCATGCTGTAGGACAATCGTAATTTCCTCGGGGTATTGTTCAGCTAAATAGGCAGGGATTTCAACACCAGGGTACTGGGTTAAAAAAGTAATGTAAAAATGATGGTCGTCTAGCAACCCATTTTTACTTACTTGCATAAGGGCTTGGCGAACAACGCTTAGCAGGGCTTTATCCACCATTTGGTCATAATTAAGATAAGTCATGAAAATCCTTTTTTATAGCTCGTTCTTTTTGGCTATATTATCAACCATAAATTAAGTGGGGGCTTCTGTTGCCCGGTGCCCCCGAACCGCGCTACTGTTTAGGCAGCGAGTGCAACACGTCCCAAGTTGCGATTAGCAACTACGCGACCAGCGCGACGAGTACGTGTATTTCTATTTGCACTTATAATATAGCCCGATAACGGCGGTACAATGCCGAGCAAAAGGTTTGTCTTTACTACGCACGTCGATTCTAGGTCACCCCCATAGGATTAAGTTCTTCCCAATTGGTGGAGGTGCCGGGTACTGCCCCCGGGTCCGCTACGCCTATTCCACAAGCTGTTTATCGCCATAGATGGTTGCCCATCACTACATAATATAGGATATTTTTTTCTATTTTCAAAGAAGATAAATTTTTTCAGGATTGTAGGACTGAGGTTTCTTTAAGATTGCGTTGGGTTTTGCTCAGATTTGAAACTATCTATCAAATATCTGTCACTATGAGGACTCATTGTACCTATTTGATATGACACTGTTAAGAAAATGAGGAAAAGGGAGGAGAAGGGTGTGAGGAAAAAAATAGAAGGGAGAAAAAACAATGAAAAACCGGTATTTTCCAATAGAAACAGATATTTTTGATAAAAGGATATTACCCCTGATCATCCAACAGCAGAATCGTTCTGGAAGGCCGACAAAAGTTTCCCATTACACATTCTTCTGTGCCATTTTGTACGTGATGAGAACAGGTGTTTCCTGGAGAGATTTACCCCCCTTATTTGTGGCCCATGGCACACAATTTACACCAGATTTACGCTGGAGTGAAAATGGTCTTTTTTGGACTATATTACGTAAACTACAACAAGATAAATACATACAGCTGGATATTGCGTGGCTTGATATAGCTGAGAAAGTTTAAAATGAGGACGCGAAATGAGGAGCGAATGTGTAGAGACCTACATCAGCGACGAATTTCTCGTCCTAATTTCAAATTCTTTTATCTATATTATAAATGTCAAATAATCTATTAACATTATTGAATATTTTGCTGGACAGAAAAAGATAGATTTTTTATATTGTTATTAAGGAGAAAAAGGTGAACATTATAAAAATTTCTACGCTCATTTTATTGTTTTTAGCATTCGCTTTACCTTCTCACAGTAGTTTCGCGACTCAAGTCGAAACAGAAAAAGGGTGGTATCAAAAAGTAAGAAGAGTTACTACTATGGTTGATTGGGTAGGAGTGAGTACAATAGGAGCAACTACTCTATCTACAGTAGCGTGCGTATCATATCATGCGTACATGAATACCCCCGAGGATAGAGTAGACTCCCAGCCATGGGTTAAGTTTAATAGGATGCTCATTTCACTAGGAATAAATACATTTAAGGCACTCCTATTAAACCAGCCCATTAAGGGAGCCTTATGGATGGCAAACGAAATGACGCAGGAAGTTAAAATAACACCTAAATTTTGAGCCAATTTTCTCAGAAATTCCTCTAATTGCTTGAGGGGCTTTTGTTCTTTTAAGAGACACTTTATTTCATTTTGCCTGAAATATCTATAAATTTTTTTCAAGCTTCTCTTGACAAAGGTTCATATTTAGGATACTCAAGGCAATGTTTATTAGTATTCAAGGTACGTAAAAAATGGCAAAAGCAAAAACGGTTTTAATAAAGTTAGAAAGCACAGCTAATACAGGTTATTTCTATGTAAGAAAAAGAAATCCTAAAGGAAATGCTGCAAAGCTAGAACTTATGAAATATGATCCTAGAGCCAGAAAACACGTTTTATTCAAAGAAACAAAAATAAAGTAATTTTTAAGTTGCTCTTGAAATTCCTCTAAAACTTCCTATTTTACCATTAGGCAATTGTGCCTCAGCATAGATAAATTAAATATTGTGACCGAAAAATCAAAATCATTTATAGAATTAGGGCTAAGCTCTGAAATTATTAAGTCGTTGGAAAACCAGGGATATACAGCCCCTACTCAGATCCAACAAGAAGCTATCCCGCTTATCTTGCGGGGTTCTGATGTATTAGCCTGCGCCCCTACAGGAACAGGGAAAACCGCCGCCTTTTGTGTGCCACTGATTGAAATTCTTTCTAGTAGCACGTCGAAGGCACGTATGCCGCGAGCTCTTATTTTGGAGCCCACCCGCGAATTGGCCCTTCAAGTTGCGAACAACCTCAAAACATATTGTGCCCATAATACCCTCAAATATGCTTTAATTGTAGGGGGGGAGTCTAGCTTCCAACAGCAAAAATCTTTAAATCGAGGGGTTGATATTATTATTGCAACTCCCGGTCGATTTTTAGATTTGTACGAAGCAGGGCATATTATGCTGACCCAAACCAAGCTTGTGGTACTAGATGAAGCCGATCGGATGATGGACATGGGCTTTATCCCGGATGTACGCAAAATTATAAAAGGCTTGCCACCCTTACGACAAACTTTGTTATTTACCGCAACTTTAGATAAAGATGTTGAAAAACTATCTCAAGAATTTTTGTCTCATCCTAAGCAAATAAGAATAGCTGCCCCTTCATCGACAGCCATCACTATTGAGCAAAATCTGATTCAGGTTCCAAGGGTACCCAGCCGCACTCAACAGACTAATCAAAAACGAGACATTTTGCGATTGCTGATAGAACAACAAGATATTTCTTCGGCAATTGTCTTCTGTAACCGTAAATGTGATGTTGATAATCTTCATAAATTCTTAGTGCAAGAAGGCTATATAACAGGCCTTATTCATGGAGGACTTAGCCAATCCCAACGCACGCGAGCTCTTGATAAATTTAAGAAAAAGCAAGTGAATTTCTTGATTGCCAGCGATATTGCTGCACGCGGACTGCATATTAATGATCTTCCCTGTGTTATTAACTTCGATGTACCCCACCATGCAGAAGACTATGTGCACCGCATTGGACGTACAGGTCGTGCAGGACAAAGTGGGAAAGCTTTTACCCTAGTGACTGATGTGGATAGAGAAGCCTTACAGAAAATTCAACGCCTTATTCGAAAAGATATTCCTTTTCTTCCTTTAGAGGGCGTCCCCCAACAACATGTATTTTCACAAGAAAAAACGGGAGACAAACCACGTAGACCTTCTCAACGACCTAAAAGAGGTTTTTTCCAAAAAAAGAAAACAGGCAATAAAGAGGGCTCAACAACAGAGCGTAAATCTAGACCACCTCGAGGTGATTCAAAACCTGATTCAAAGGCTCCTCGCCCTTGGGCAAAAAAGAAAACAAGAAAAGGCTTCTCGGCGCCTAACTCTCAATCTTAAACTCTATAGCTAGAAACTTATAAAGATAATACATCAAATTCGTCTCTGCCGTGCGTCAGCCCACGTGCGCTCCGAAATTTGTCGTCCTCATTTTAAACTTTCTCAGCTATAACAGTTTTTTAGGAAAAAGTATTACTTTTTTTCAAAAGTAATACTTATTTATTTTTTTATCTTGTTTTTAACAAAATCTTACTTTATTGTAATAGGAGGGAATAAAAAAGGTGAAATATGAAACAGCAATATTCTTCTATAACAACCAAAGGGCAGATCACGATTCCTGCTTACATCAGAAATAAGTTGCACTTAAAGCCAGGAAACATGCTTCAATTTTTTTTAACACATGACTCTTTTGTAGCAGTTCCTATTAACCGTTCCGTCAAGGATTTGCGCGGTGTATTACCCAAACCTTCTAAATCCCTTACTATTGAAGAAATGAATAAGGCAGTTAAGGATGTCCATGATAGGAATTGATACAAATATTTTGGTACGCTACCTAACGGAGGATGATCAAATCCAATCGCCGAAAGCCATTAAACTCATCGAGAAATACTCTGGGAAAAATGGGGCGATCCTTATTAATAATATAGTAATTTGTGAACTAGTATGGG
>JBMDXI010000010.1:0-7984 GCA_048595075.1 Alphaproteobacteria bacterium | reverse complement strand
GTCGTCCCTGCTCCTGGCGCCAAAGCTAATAATCCCTCAGTCGGCATGCCAGAAGAACTTGAATCATTATTTTTACCATCAGCTAATCCTGCTGCTCCCTCATCCATTACCCCGTTTTCTTCTTGCTCAGCCACAGGCTCGGGTGTCTCATTCTGCACCACCACAATAGAAGGTAAAGTTTCCTCAGTTACTTTAGGAGCTGAAGACTGCTGCTTCTCCTGCATAGTGGTGTCAGACGGGCTTGTATCGGGAATACTCAATAAGCGATCTTCGCTTTTCCTATTGTACATTAATAAATCAGCTGCTTTTTTGGATTCCTCAGGCAAAAGTTCTATCCGCACACGCGCTGGCCCTGTCCCTTCAAATTCTAACATTTTAGCCGCCCTTTCAGACACATCTAAAAGACGATCGTTTGAAAATGGCCCCCGGTCATTGACACGAATAATAATAGAAATGTTGTTAGCCAAATTAGTAACACGCACAATAGACGGCAAGGGCAGCGTCTTATGAGAAGCGGTTAAACCATCTTTCCGATAAATTTCCCCATTAGAGGTGGTATGATTATCAAAGTCTGGACTATAAATACCTGCATACCCAATTTCATCATACTTCCAATTTTCTGCCGGAAAATACCATGTGCCGTTTACTTTATAGGGCTTTCCAAGCTTATAAACACCGTCCCCATTGCTTTGGTACCACTCTTCAGCTTTTTCAGCCTTTCCCCCTTTTTGATCTACAGATTCAGGCGCCATAAGAAATTCCTGCTTCTCAGTGGGCCCCATTGTACAAGAAGCCAGAAGTCCTAACATCAGAAGTGTGAGGAAACAGGAATAGGTTTGTCGTATAAAATAGTACATTTTCTCTCCTAAATTTTATTTTTCTAATTCATTAGAAAGCAACAATACAGTTAAAGCAAAATTAACCGATCTATTCCACTTAAAAATAACAAAAAAGTTATTATAGACAATAAAAGCTCTTTTTCCTTCCTTATCGGGTTTAATAATAGCCCCTTCTAATGCATTCGAGGGAAGAGGTTTTCCATTCGCTTTTGTGATCCCCATATTCTTCCATTCATCCGTTGACTTTTTAATAAACTGTTTGTCTGGAGTGGGACTCAAGAGCGCTTCATCAAAATGAGAAGGCAAGGTAACTTCGTACCCCCATGGCTCTTCATTCTTCCATCCAATGCTTTGCAAGTAGTTAGCCATCGATGCAAAAACGTCTAAATGACTTGTCCAAATATCTTTGATATTATCGCAATCTTCATCCACCGCATAATTGTTATAAGTGCTTGGCATAAATTGCGCTTGCCCTAAAGCCCCTGCCCACGACCCCTGTAGTTTTTTAAGAGGAATGTTTTCATTTTGGATAATCTTGAGGGCCTCTAGTAATTCACTTTTAAAGAAGTCCCGTCGGCGGCCATCATAAGCTAATGTGGCTAAAGAATTGACGGTACAAAAGCCACCTGTATTTCTTCCGAAATTTGTCTCAAGCCCCCACAAGGCTACAATCACATTGGGGGGCACGTTGTATTTGTTTTGAATCTGCCTTAAATGCTTTTTATGCTTGCGAAGCTTTGCCTTGCCTAACGCTAACTTAGGAGATAATCTTTTATTAAGATAATCTTTAAAAGTCTCTACTGTTTCTGGCTGCTTGCGATCTAATTCAATGACCCGTGGATTTGGGGATGAGTCTTTAAAAACAGCCTCTAAAATATCAGGACGAATTCCTTCTTTACGGGCATCTGTCTTAAAGCTTTCTACCCAATCATTATAACTCATGCTTTGCGCACTCATTAAGTGTACCCAGCCTCCTATTATCAATCCGATCACTACTTTAAGATTTATTAGAGCACGCACATTAGACCTCTTTTTTATTTTTTATGGAAACATACCTACTTTTATACATTTTTTGTTGCACCATGACAATATTTCCCTTGACCCAACCTAAAAAGTATTGAATAAACGTACTTGGATGGATGGCCGAGCGGTTTAAGGCACCGGTCTTGAAAACCGGCGAGGGTGAAAGCCCTCCGTGGGTTCGAATCCCACTCCATCCGCCATTTTCCCCTAAATTACCTGAGTTAAAAATCCATCCATGGGACACTGGTGGGACACTGGGAAAAAATAGGGGGGAATAATAGGGATGATTGGGGAGGGGTGGGAAGGATTTAGAGAACGGCTCAATTTAAAAGAAAAATTTAATAATTTCTAAATTGAGAGAAGTTTTTATATAAGGAACGTATAGAAAAAATTAAAAAACTACTGTTTGATTCTCTTTTCTCCTTTTTTTGGCCAACTATATTTTCAGCACTTATTTCTATAGGTATTGGTTGTACAAGTTTTTTTAAAGACAACCTACCCATAAGCATTACCATAACTATAGTTATAGTCTTGATAGCAGCATGTATGCTTATGTTTTATATTTTTTGGCAAAGTACCTGCAGAGGAAAACTTAGTTTCACGCAGGCTGAGATTATTCCGCGTCCAAGAGAACCTCTCACAAACAAAATAGGCTTACATTTTCTTAACCTTCATAAAAAGAATCTTTTTTATAAAAAGGATAAAATGGACATTAATATCGATGGCTTGATAACTGCAGATTCAAACAAAGAGCCCGAAGAGACAATAATGACGCTTTCTCATCAAAACAGCGTAATATGGGGACCAAAAATAGAGCTCAGAGACCAGGCGATTTTCAAGGGAACAATTGAGTGGAGAGGCATCTACGGGACTTCTCCAGATAAATTAATTTATACTTTAAAATTAAAAATTTATGGGGCTGAAGTAGCTAAGGACTGAAAAAAGGTCTAAAATAGCTAGAAATGTATGTAAGAAAAAGTAGATTAAGTGGGAGGCAACAAAGCAAATTAATAGAACATTTTGTTGCGGGAGTAACAGCGCGAGCAGCATCAGAATTGATGGGAATACAAGCCAATACAGGGATCAGATTCTATCATCGATTAAGGCAACTGATTGCATCTAAGCTGCCCAGTTATGAACTCTCAGGAGAAGTAGAGGCCGACCTCTCATGAAAAATTCTGGGAACACAATTGGGGGCATATATAAAAATGTACTTGTATCTTAGTCTTTTTTACCCCCCGTTAGTCTAAACCCTATAATTTTTTGTGCATAACAAACCCTTTCATTGTAGTTTTTCTGCTTTTTTACCTAAGTGGCATAATAAATTTGCTCCTTATACTCTAATTTCTTCACTTCCTGTCCGTATTGGATACGGGGTTGATAAGCTTGCGTAGTTGTGATAGTTGCCTAGGGTAATACTTGAAATGTTAATGAGCAAAACAGAATTACAGCCCTTTTTAAAACAGTGCTGATCGCAAGAAAAGCCCTTAATATATAATGGTCTTAACACATACAGTCGGACGAAAGAGCTATGAATAAAGAATTTCCTTTATGCTACAAAACATTCGGAAAAAACTCCAACCCCTGCATTATCTTAATTATGGGGATTGGGGGGCAATTAATTGATTGGCCTTCTGCTTTCACTGATGAATTAGTTAAAAATGCCTTTTATGTTGTTACTTTTGATAACCGTGATTCAGGACTATCACGTCACTATGATGAGTGTGGTACAGTAAATTTCAATGAAATAGCTTCTTCTAGCCAAAAAAATAAGCTGTTTACCCCTCCCTATTCATTAGAAGATATGGCTGCAGATGTTATCATGTTAATGGATGAATTACGCATTCAGACAGCTCATATTGCAGGAATATCTATGGGGGGAATTATTGCTCAATATGTGGCTTTGAATTTTACAGATCGTGTACACAGTTTAATATGTATAGCGAGCACATCAGGCGATCCACAACTACCCCCTCCCAAACAAGAAGTTCTTGATTTCTTTGCTAATTCAATGAATACGCAACCTCAATCCTTAGAGCAGCTTATTAATAATAAACTGAAGTTATTGAAAATTTATAATCATCCTGACTATTTTGATGAGAAAAAAGCAACAAATCAGCTGACAGCTGCCTTTCAGCGTGCTAATTATCCTGAGGGTTTTAAGCGCCTTACATTAGCAATGATTTGCGCTAAGCCTCGAACTGATAGATTGAAAAAACTCAAGGTTCCATGCCTTATTATTCAGGGAGATGCCGATCCAGTTTTTTCTATAGAACATGGAAAGCATTTAGCAGAATGTATAGAGCATAGCCACTTAGAGATAATAAAAAAATTGGGGCATGGGTTACCAGATTTCTTTTGTAAAAAAATTGCTGATCTCATTACAAGATATCTTAATAAAATACTATAAGGGGAACTTCTATGAAAAAGTTATTAGAGCTAAAAGTAAGCACCTTTGTGCTTATTATATTACTTTCAAGCTTATTAAGTTTAACATTGGCCTTATACTTTTTTAAAACAAATCGGGATAGAACCATACAAAAGAACAAAGAAACAGTTGTAAGATTAATAGAGGAAGTGTGGAATAGGGGTAATCTCCAAGCTGTAGATCAGCTTATTTCTTCCCGCTATACAATCAGGCATGATCCAGGCGATCAGTGGGAGGGAAAAACCCTTGACTTAGCTACTTTTAAAGAACGTGTTAAAATGTCACGTGATATTTTGCCAGACCAAAAGTTTTATATTCAAGACTTAGTTTGTGAGGATGACAAGGTCGCAGTTAGTTGGAAATTCTCAGGAACCCAACAGGAAAAATTCCTGGTTTAGAAGTTAGAAATAAAACTGTTAATATTTCAGGGCTTACTATTTATTATTTTTCCCAAGATAAAATCATAGGTCATTGGCAAGTGCTTGATAAACTAAGTTTATTAAGTCAACTTGGTGTACAAATAGGTAAAAATAAATAGATAAAATTGCGCTCAGGAGTGCTTCCATTTTGATTTCTAAAATTCTTTTACAATTAAACTATCTCTGCTATAGGCAGGGCTTAATCATAAAATTATAGGTGAAGATGTGCAATCTATTCTCGAAAAAAACAAATCTGCTTTAGAGTTTTATTTATCTATAAAGCAACCTATTAGAGAAATTTGTGACCCCCTAACGAAAGGCTTTGGAATCCCTTATTTTGGGTATTTGAAAAAATTCAAAGATGGTTCCTATATTTATATATCAAACCATGAAGAGTGGAATTCATATTATATTAAACATATTAAAGAAGGCGGTCATTTCTTTCCCGATGTTATTGGGGAAACCGTCCAAGGCAAAAAGAATCTTAAAATTAGTTTATCTCCTTCTCTCCCACAACAGGATGAGGTCTTATCTCCTTTACTAGAGAAGTTTGGGATTTGGAATTGGGTAAATTTTGGCCATAAAGAGGAAGATTTTTGGGAATGTTGGTATTTTGCCTCAACAAAGGATGATCAAAAAGCAACGGATTTTTATGTTAATAACTTACATCTTTTAAAAAATTTTATTCACTATTTTATGGTGAAGACAGAAGGGTTATTTAACCCTTCTAATCCAGATCAGTTAGCAACCTTGGTAAAACCTTCCACCGTCTCAACTGCTTTAGAAAAAAGACCGTTTTTTCAACGAGAAATTGCGTCAACCATGTCTTACGATAGGTTGACTGATGATGTTCCTTTCTTTTTTAATGAAGAGCTAAGGCCTCTCTCTAAACGCCAAAAGGAATGTTTTTATTATTTGGTGCGCGGCAAGACGGCTAAAGAAATAGGCTCCATATTAGATATAGGGTTCAGAGGGGTTGAAGAACATATCAAAAGACTTAAACATAAACTTGCTTGCCCTACTAAATCAGATCTTATAGAAAAAGCTTTTGAAAGCGGCTTTATTTATTTTACCCCCTCTACAATCAAGGAAGACTTGTAATATGTCTTCCAACAATATTCCTCCTCCTCTTTCCTCAAAATCCTCTGGTTCTGTACCAGCTATTGAAGTTGTTCCTTATGATCTTCAATGGGCCAGCTTATTTCAAGAAGAAGCGGCACGTATTCAGCAAGCCTTAGGGCCTAACTGTGTTGCGATTCATCATATAGGCTCTACGTCTGTTCCAGAATTAAGTGCGAAACCCATTATTGATATTATTCCGGTTGTCAAAGATATTACTCAACCCTTAAAACAACTAGAAAAACTGGGGTATGAGAGCAAGGGAGAATTCGGCATTCCCTTTCGGTCATATTTTCAAAAAAGGATTGGATATAAAGGGTATAATGTACACATATATGAACAGGGCAATCCGGAAATCGAACGTCATTTAAAATTTAGAGATTGGTTGCGAAGTTCTGCAAAAGACCGCCAATTATATGCCAAACTGAAAAAAAATCTTGCGAAAAAATTTCCCTATGATATTCGATCTTACTCGGTAGGCAAAAGTCAATTTGTTACGGATATTGAAACTAAAGCTGGTTTTGATGGAAAGAGAATGGTGATAGCTTTTACCGACCAAGAATGGGAAGCCTATCATCGTATTCACAAGAAAGAAATTTCTGATCCTGTAGGCAAAAAATATGATTATAGTCACCCTAGTTTGACGGCTGATAATCATTTTCATTTTGTGCTTTATAAAGGACCAACGATTGTTTCCATGGCTCATGTGGAATTTTTAAATGAAGCTGATGCAATAGTATGTGCCCTTGCAACTGAATCATCTTAAAAGGGGTTGGGATATAGCTCCTATTTATTAGCTTTGCTTAAGAAATGGGTTCATGCCCAAGGGCGAAACCTTGTAAAAGTACATTTAGATTAGATTAAAGGATAGTACATCCACAGTTTTTCTCTTTGGTTTGAGCTTTCTGCTGTTGCACTGTCTGAGTCTTCGGAAACCCCCTAGGAAGAGGAAAAGCACTAACCTTTGTGCCCCCCTCCTGTCTGTCCGTATTGGATACGGGATTGTGGTATAAACACAGGTTCTGTATAGTGGGGTTTATTTTAACTAACGGATAAATATGATGACGGACTTAAGCAAAAATGCGCGCAGCATTCAAAATGCATTAGAAGAAAAAGGAATAACGGCTAAAGTCATAGAGCTTTCTGCTAGTACGAGAACGGCCGCTGAAGCAGCTGCTGCTATCAATTGTGAAGTCGCCCAAATTTGTAAGTCTCTTATTTTTAGAACAAAAACTACAAAAAGGCCCGTTTTAGTGCTGGCCAGCGGCATTAATCGCTTGAATGAAAAAGAGCTTTCTCACCAGATAGAAGAGCCCTTAGAAAAAGCAGATGCAGACTTTGTAAGAGATGTCACAGGCTTTGCAATTGGGGGCGTACCTCCTATCGGGCATAACCAAAAAATAGAGCTGGTTTTTATTGATGAGACCCTTCTAAAGTTTGACACAGTTTGGGCGGCAGCAGGAACCCCGCATGCAGTTTTTAGTTTGCCTAGTAAAGATTTGTTAAAACTCACAAACGGGCAGGTTTTATCAGTTCCTTATTTTACTGGGATGATATAGGGGCACTAGAAAAGGAAACAACCATGCCCCCCATTACGTATAGCGAATTTGAGCGCGTCAATTTACGCTCTGGCACCATTGTGAAGGTTGAGGAATTTTCTCGAGCAATTAAACCTGCTTTCAAAGTGTGGGCTGATTTTGGTACTGAAATTGGCGTCCTTCAGACATCTGCTCAAGTGACAGTAAACTATACACCCAACTCTCTCATCGGGCGACAAATTGTGGGATGCGTTAACTTGGGGGAAAAAAATATTGCAGGATTTAAATCTCAGTTTTTATTAGTTGGCTTTGAGGATGATAAGGGAGCCATTTGCCTTATAACCGTTGACCCCAAAGTGCCTAATGGAAAAAAGATGTGTTAACTAATCTATTAAAAAAGGAAAATATTATGCTAATGAAAAAATTTTTTATCTTTATTTCTTTTTGCTGTATGTTCGTCAATTTTGCTATGGGGGCTATGCATGACAATGAAAAAGAAGATATTTCTCACAAACGCACAGTTGCAGTCTTTCTGGAGGTCAAACCAGAAAAAAGAGAAGAATTTATGCAAGAAGTAAAGAACGTTCAGCATCTTAGCAAACAAGACTCGACTTGCTT
>JBMDXI010000009.1:0-3424 GCA_048595075.1 Alphaproteobacteria bacterium | reverse complement strand
AGGACGAAGCAATTCTGCCATAAACCCCTCTACTGTGGATGAAGTGCCCAAACCATGATGAGAAGCAGGCTGCTCTGGATGAGCATGCATTGCTTTGTTCAGTTGCGATAAAGCATTCACTGAAGCAGAAAGAGCCTCAGGCGAGACCAACTGGTGTTCTGACAGAGAAGAAGATTCCCCCTTCAAAGAAGGAGCTATAGAAAACGGCGGAAGAGAAGATGGCTCATTTTTTTGTTCAACCTTGACATCCACCCGTTTTGTAAGATCTAAGACATCTTCATTTCTTTTTTTCGTTTTGGGGGCAGGGATATCATCCAGTTCAGTAGACATAATTTTTCTGATGGAAGATAAAATTTGCTCCATAGATTCTCCCTCTTCAGGATGTTTGTGATCTATTCTTCTGGTTTCCATTGCACCATCTCGTCATTAGCTGTTTGCATTATATTAATACGTTCATCAGACCGAATTCCTAAGCCCCAGAAAGGAATTTTCTTTTCTTCTTGGAGTGGCTCATAAATTTGTACATCTAGGTTCAGATAAAGAGCCCTTAGAATACCTATCGCTTCTAAAATAGAAAAGGCCTGTTTTAC
Source organism: Alphaproteobacteria bacterium (assembly GCA_048595075.1). GTDB lineage: Bacteria > Pseudomonadota > Alphaproteobacteria > UBA7879 > UBA5542 > JBAWWO01. The sequence goes on along the minus strand of JBMDXI010000009.1, from coordinate 2,834 downwards.
CTCTTCTTGCTCTGAATTGAGTAATTCCACTTCCGCAGAAAAATTGTCTTGTTCTGCTGATAATACGTCAAGGGTTTCTTTGTTACCAGCTAAATATTCTTCTTGGGCCATGACCATCGCTACCTTAGCGGCCTCTAATTGAGATTTTACTTGAGAGATTTTCGCCTTAGCAGCTTCCCAAGCATCCCATGCTTGATTTACTTTTTCTAAAATGACCCGACGTTGATAAAGAGATTCTAATCGCTTGCGGGCAGCATCATACTTATATTTTTTTATAGAAGATTGGGTTGACCCTCGAAAATCCAGAGGAATACTTAAAGTAGCATCCCCTGCTAAGCTATTGGTACGGGTGCTAAAGGATCCTGTAGGATAGGCAGATGATTGATTGGTTGTTCCATCTGTTAAAGTCCTATTGGCTGTTGCCCCCACAGTGAAGGAAGGCAATAGGTCAGCCGTCACCCGATCAACATTTGCTTTTGCAGCCTCTGCTTCAGCATCTTTTTTTCTAAGCTCAGGATTATGTTGTAAGGTCAATGAAATAGCTTCTTCCCGAGTTTTAGGTATTAGATTAAGGGGATATGTTGCTTTTTCTAAGGGAGCAGAAGAGATTATTCCTGTTTCTTTAACATACGCAGCCCGGTTAGCATCCAATTGAGCTTTAGCTGTGGTGACATCCCCTTTTGCTTTTTCTAGTTTCGCTTTTGTTGCCGCCACATCATATAAAGTGAGATTTCCTAATTCATAACGCGCTTGGGTAATTTCATGGCTTTTTTGAAGGACGGATTCATTGGCCTTGTTCAGTTCTAAAAGTTTTTGCCGCGTATAACAATCAATGTGTGCTTTAATAGCCCGCAACAAGACTGAATTTTCAGTGGCAAGATAATCTGCTGTGGCTGCATCCAATTGCTTTTCTGAAGCTTTAATACCCGCAATTGTTGCCCCCCCTCGGTAAAGATTTTGCTCAATGCGCATCTGACCCGATTTAGATTCATTCGTAGATTGGCCGTTTTCAGCATTTGGACTTCCACTCGTAACATTTTTTTGAGAGTTCTTGTTATAAGACAATTGACCTGTAGCGGTAGGGAACCATTCTTTTTTAGCCGTTACCAAATCCATTTGAGCGGCTTTCACTTGATATTCCGCGCTTACCAGAGGACTTTGTTGATACCCCCCAACCATGGACTGAGTCAGCGTAATGGCACCAGAGGACGGCACAGCCGCTGCAGAAGAGGAAGGGGTATTCTCGGTCGTCGCGGATGTCATAGGTGCCTGAATATTTCCCTCGTCCAACGGGTTGACAGCATCGCTAGACACATTTACTGCATCTTCTACAAGAGGTTGTTCAGGGGCGTAAACAGCAGGAATTGGCCCCGCCTCTAGCTTGTCTTCAACTTGATCAAGTTTTTCTTCTGTCAAAACAGTTTTGGCAGGTTTTTTCTTTTTCTTCTTTTTAGGCTTTTTAGGAGGGGATGGAGGAGGCATTTCAGTAATGCTCTCGTCAATGGTTGACTCAGCCAATACTGTGCCTGTGCTCATTAGAACAAAAGCAACTAAAATAACAAAGCAGGGTTTAAATTTTCTCAACAGCATCATATGATATATGAAAATATCATACCTTCCTTTCTCCTAGTTGTGAAGAGGGTATAACTCACCCCCTGCTTTTAGCACTAAATTATTACTATTGTCAAAAACAAATAAAAAACCCCTTAAGAATTTCTTCTTAAAGGGTCTTTAGAGGATGTTAATTATAGCAAAGACACTTTAATTGTACACGAGGCAGGAAGGCGCGAACGCGTAGTTAACCTACGCCAGCGCCGAGTAACGACGTGCTACAATTATAAGGGACGCGCTATAGCTAGAAGCCCATACCGCCCATGCCACCCATACCGCCCATGCCGCTCATATCAGGCATTGCAGGTTTGGGTTCTGGCTTTTCTACAACGATTGCTTCTGTCGTAATCAACAATCCAGCAACAGATGCTGCATCTTGCAACGCAACGCGCACTACTTTTGTGGGGTCTACAACACCAAACTTGAACATGTCACCATATTCATTTGTTTGGGCATTGTATCCAAAGCTAGGGCTGCTTTCGTCCAAAATACGACCCACCACGATGGAGGCTTCTTCTCCCGCATTTTCTACGATTTGTCGTGTAGGTGCTTGGATAGCCCGACGGATAATCTCGATTCCTACTTTTTGGTCATCATTCACAGGTTTCAAGTTCTTAAAGGCTACTTTAGAGGCATGCAGCAAAGCAGCACCTCCTCCGGTCACGATCCCTTCTTCTACCGCAGCACGTGTGGCATTCAAAGCATCTTCTACGCGATCTTTGCGTTCTTTTACTTCTACTTCAGTGGCCCCCCCAACACGGATAACTGCAACACCACCCGCCAGTTTTGCTAAGCGTTCTTGTAGTTTTTCCTTATCATAGTCGGAAGTTGATTCAGCAATCGCTGCTTTAATTTCTTTGCAACGGCTTGCAATCACGTCTTTTTTACCATGTCCACTCACAAAGGTAGATGTTTCTTTTGTAATAGCAACGCGTTTTGCAGAACCAAGGTCCTGTGGTGTTACATTTTCTAGCTTCATATCGACTTCTTCAGAAATAAGCTTACCACCTGTTAGAATAGCAAGGTCTTCGAGCATAGCCTTCCGACGATCACCAAAACCAGGGGCCTTAATTGCTGCAACCTTTAATCCGCCGCGGAGTTTATTAACCACAAGCGCAGTCAAAGCTTCTCCCTCAACATCCTCAGCAACAATTAACAAAGCACGACCTGATTGAGCTACTTTTTCAAGAATTGGCAAAATAGGCTGTAGAGTCGAAATCTTT
>JBMDXI010000008.1:0-4098 GCA_048595075.1 Alphaproteobacteria bacterium | reverse complement strand
GAGGTCTTGGATAATTTGTTCGCGACTATCATAAGGCAGTTTGTATCCCAGTACTTCCGAAAGCCCCCGAATAATCCGCCAATCTTCCCGAGCCTCTCCTAGGGGAGCGATGACTCGCAATGCCTCTTGCACACGTCCCTCCGTATTCACATAAAAAGCGTCTTTTTCTACATAAGAAGCGCCTGGGAAAATGACATCAGCTCGATGAGCGCCGGCATCTCCATGGTGCCCTTGGTAAATAACGAAGGTGTCCCCAAGGGCTTGGGTAGGAATTTCATCAGCCCCTAATAAATACAAAACTTTTAGCCGCCCTGCCCGCGCAGCTTTGAGCATACCAGACACATCATAACCTTCTTTAGTCGGTACAAAACCAACATCCAGCCCCCCGACACATCCTGCTGCCGTATGAAGGACATTAAAACCATTCCAGTCTTCACGGATCATTCCAAACTCTTGAGCAATCGCCCGCGCTGTTTTATAGATAGCCTCTGCCTCTATACTTCCTAAGGCTCCTTCTCCTAGTATCAACAGGAGGCGCTGAGCTTTTTCTAACACTTTCGCAAATGGGTGCTTTTTTGCTATAATCTCATTTAAAATGCTCGCTGAGGTAGATAGATGCTCGTAAGGATACGTCAAATCAACCGCGGGTCCTATCAAACCTATGGGAAAATCCCCCGCTAGCCAACGCTTTCGCAACCGCACATTGATAAGGCTTGCTTCTAAACGGGGGTTCGCTCCTATTATTAAACACGCATCTGCTTGCTCAATTCCCTGAATAGTCGAATTAAATAAATAATCCCCTCGCTCTTGGGTAGGCAAAAATTCAGTATGTTGCCGACAATCCCGATGAGGAATCTCCATACTGTCCAGAAGCTTTCTCATTAAAAATAAGCTTTCCACATCCATCAGGTCGCCTGCAATCACCCCTATTTCTTTAGGAGATACAGATGTAAGCTTACGTACCACTGTTTTTAAAGCTTCTACCCAGGTGGTTGGCTCTAATCGCCCCTCCTTTCGAATATAGGGGGTATCCAGCCGCTGAACATTTAACCCCTCATACACAAAGCGCGCTTTATCTGAAATCCAATCTTCATTAATTTCAGCGCAAAATCGTGGCATAATACGCATAATTTCAGGGCCCCTTATGTTGATAGAGGTGTGGGAACCCACCGCATCTGTAATATCTATAGAAGGGATTGATTTCATTTCCCAAGGACGGCCTTTTGCAGCATAAGGCTTCGATGTTAAAGCCCCTACCGGACACAAATCAATCACATTCCCTGAAAGCTCTGACTTCATTAAATGATCGAGGGCTGTAGTAATCTCCCTATCCTCTCCGCGATTGAAAATACCTAATTCAGGAGCGCCTGCTATATCTTGGGCAAAACGCACACACCGCGTACACTGAATACACCGTGTCATAGCTGTAGCAATGAGTGATCCAAAATTTTTATCCACTACAGCGCGTTTAGCTTCCTTAAATCGGCTGCGATCTGCACCATATTTCATCGTAAGTTCTTGCAGATCACATTCCCCGCCTTTATCACATACGGGGCATTCTAAGGGATGGTTTATCAGCAAAAATTCTAACGTGCTTTTACGGGCGTCAGCCACCGAAGGAGTTGTGGTCAAAACTTCCATATTATCCTGAACAAGGGTAGCGCACGATGCCACCGGAGAGGAGGCTCCTTTCACCTCAACTAAACACATGCGACAATTCCCCGCTACCTTTAAATTTTTATGATAGCAAAAGGCAGGTATAGATACTCCTGCTTGCGCACATGCTTGCAGAACAGATATATCTTTTTTACAAAATACATCTTTTCCATCAATAGTGAGAGAAACAGTCGTAGACTCGGGAGCCTCTTTTTTAGGCATTTTTCTCTCCCATCAGACCATGATACATCTTTACACGCTTCTCTATTTCGGGCCTAAAGTGGCGAACAAGACCATGGAGGGGGTTGGCAGCGGCTTCGCCAAATCTACAAATACTGTTTTGTGCCATGTGATGGGCTATTTCTTCTAATTGGTTAATTTCTATTTCTTCGCCATTTCCTACACAAAGGCGTTCGAGTATCCGCCAAGCCCATCCTGTTCCCTCGCGGCAAGGCGTGCACTGTCCACAACTTTCATCTTTATAAAATTTTGAAAGTCGTGTAACTGCCTTCATCACATCCGCTGATTGATCCATGACGATAACTCCCCCTGTTCCTAGCCCTGAACCTACGGCAGCGAGAGCTTCAAAATCCATTGTAAGATCACGACATATATCAGAAGGCACTAAAGAAACTGACGAACCGCCGGGAATAACAGCCTGGAGATTATGCCATCCTCCTCGAACACCTCCTCCATGTTTTTCGATTAATTCTTTGAGGGAGATTCCCATTTCTTCTTCAACGGTGCAAGGGGTGTTTATATGTCCTGAAAGACAGAATATTTTTGTTCCTCTACTCCCTTCAACCCCTAAAGATGAAAACCACGACGCCCCCCGCCTTATAAGAGTAGGAAGGGTCGCTAAAGTTTCCACATTATTGACAATAGCAAGGTCTCCAAACAGCTCATCCATTGCAGGATAAAAAGGCTTTACCCGTGGGATAGCCCGTTTTCCCTCCAAGCTTTCTAAAATACTCGTTTCTTCTCCCGAAATGTAGGCTCCTGCTCCTCGGTGAATATGTAAATCAAAATCCCACCCAGAATGGGCGGCATTTTTTCCGAGCAATCCTTTTTCATAGGCTTCGTCGATCGCCGCCTCTAAAATCTGAGCTTCTTTAACATACTCGCCCCGTATATAAATATATCCTGTATGGGCCCCAATTGCTGCCGCAGCCAATAAAGCTCCCTCAATAAGTTTATGAGGTTCATGACGCAAGATCTCTCGATCTTTACAGGTACCAGGATCACCTTCATTAGCATTCACTACCAAATACACAGGTTGCTTAGAAGACGACTTCAAAAAAGACCATTTTTTAGCCGTTGGATATCCCCCGTTACCTCGCCCTCTTAATTGGGCCTTTTCCACTTCTGTAATCAACCACGCCGAGCCCTTTTGAATGTATTTTTTTGTTTGATCCCAATCACCCCGCTTCAAAGCATTTTCTAAATGCCACGGCCCAGCTCCATGTAAATTCGTAAAAATACGATCTTGTTTTTTAAGCATGATGCGCCTCGGATGATTTACGCCCTATCTGAGAACCTGTATTAGTTAATTTTTTCTTATCAGCAGTAGCCTCTAAAATGCGTAAAGTAGATTTTTCATCTAAATCTTCATAGTATTCTTCATTAATACGCATAACGGGCCCATTAGCACAGGCCCCCAAACAGTTCACCTCTTTTAGCGTAAAAAGCCCATCCACGGTCGTTTCGCCTGGCTTAATACCCAGCCATTTCTGACAGACGCGCATCACATTTGCACTCCCCCGCAACCAACAAGGCGTTGTTGTACATACTTGCAAAGAAAATTCCCCCACAGGTTGAGTATGAAAAAGAGGATAAAAACTAACGACTTCCCATATTTTAATAAAAGGAATATTCAAAAACTGCGCAACATATTCTAAAGAAGAGATTGAAAGCCATCCTTGATTTTGCTGTTGAGTCAGTAGCAATATTTCCATTAAAGCCGCGTGAGGGTAGGACTTGGGATATTTTTTTTGGATTTTATGAATTTTCTCTAGTGTTTCTTTTGTAAAAGCAAATCTTTTTTGAAGAGGTGATGTCATCGATCAACCTCTCCCAAGACAATATCCAAAGACCCTAAGATAGCATTCATATCCGATAACCGGGCCCCTTTACTTATAAATTCCAAAACCTGTAGTGCTGCGAAGCCAGTAGATCGTATTTTGCATCGATAGGGACGATTGCTACCATCGGCGATAAGATAGATAGCAAATTCTCCTTTAGGTGCCTCTACTGCTGTATAGGTAGTCCCGGCCGGAACACGATATCCCTCAGTATAAAGTTTAAAATGATGGATCATTGCTTCCATTGATTCTTTGACCTGTGTCCGCTTCGGAGGGGTAATTTTATAATTTTCTATGGCAAAAGGGCCCGTTGGCATTTTTTCAATACATTGACGTATGATAACGATACTTTGATAAATTT
>JBMDXI010000007.1:0-3967 GCA_048595075.1 Alphaproteobacteria bacterium | reverse complement strand
AAAAAATATTTGGATCCCCTAGTCAACGATTTTTAAAGCAATTCTACAGTGTAGTGGAATCCATCAACGCCCTCGAGCCTCAATTTGAAGCGTTGTCAGATGAAGAATTGAAGGCCAAGACCTCTCAATTTAAAGAACGTTTGGCAAAAGGCGAAAGTTTGGATGATCTATTGCCTGAAGCGTTTGCTATCGTACGAGAAGGTTGTAAGCGTGTGTTGGGAATGCGACCATTTGACGTACAGTTAATGGGTGGAATGGTGATGCACAAGGGGATGGTAGTCGAAATGAAAACGGGTGAAGGAAAAACCCTGGTTGCTACTTTACCTGCCTACTTAAATGCCTTGACAGGAAAGGGCGTTCATGTGGTCACTGTGAATGATTATCTTGCTCAGCGTGACTCGGAATGGATGGGGCAACTTTATCGGTTCTTGGGATTAAGTGTGGGATGCATTGTTAATAACTTAGAAGATGAAGATCGCCAAGCTGCCTATAATGCAGATATTACTTATGCCACTAATAACGAATTAGGGTTTGATTATTTGCGCGATAATATGAAGTTTCGCTTGGATCAAATGGTTCAGCGTCCTTTCAACTATGCTATCGTTGATGAAATCGACAGTATTTTAATTGATGAAGCGCGCACTCCTCTTATTATTTCGGGCCCGGCAGAAGATTCTTCTTACCTCTATGTAGCTGTTAATGATGTTGTGAAACATTTATTGGCCGCTGACTATGAAAAAGATGAAAAGCAGCACAATGCCACTCTCACAGAAGAAGGCGTTGAAAAAATAGAAAAGTTGTTGAAACAAGCAGATATTTTGAAGAGTGAGTCTTTGTACGACGGACAGAATATCTCGTTAGTCCATCATGTCCAACAAGCCTTAAAAGCCCATACTCTTTACCAACGGGAAAAAGAATACATTATTAAAGATATGAAGGTCGTTATTATAGACGAATTTACGGGGCGTATGATGGAAGGGCGGCGCTATTCAGATGGATTGCATCAAGCCTTAGAAGCCAAAGAAGGGGTTCCTATCCAAATGGAAAACCAAACACTAGCTTCTATTACCTTCCAAAACTATTTCCGTTTGTATCCTAAATTGTCAGGCATGACGGGTACCTGTATGACTGAAGCGGTAGAGTTTGGCGAAACCTATGGTTTGGAAATGGTTGAATTGCCTACCAATAAGCCATGTGTGCGAAAAGATTTGGATGATGAGGTTTATCGCACTGAACGTGAGAAGTTTACGGCAGTTGTTAGTTTAATCCAAGAATGCCTTAAGAAGCAGCAACCTGTTTTGGTGGGGACGGCAAGCATTGAAAAATCTGAAAAGTTTTCGGAAGAACTTAAGAAGCATAAGATTCCCCATAACGTTCTTAATGCGCGCTATCACGAAAAAGAAGCAAGTATTATTGCTGAAGCAGGCCGCCCTGGTGCCGTTACTATTGCAACAAATATGGCAGGTCGTGGAACGGATATCAAACTGGGAGGAAACTTGGATGTACGCTTACATGCGGAAACAGGGTATATGCCAGAAGGACCTGAAAGAAACAAAGCCATTTCTAAAATAGAGGCCGAGCTGGCCAAAGATAAAGAAACTGTCATGAACGCAGGGGGATTATATATTATTGGGACGGAACGCCATGAAAGTCGCCGCATTGATAACCAGCTGCGGGGGCGTGGTGGTCGTCAAGGAGACCCTGGAGCTTCTAAATTCTTTCTGTCTTTAGAAGATGACTTGATGCGTATTTTCGGGTCTGAGCGTCTGGATAGTATGTTACAAAAACTGGGCTTGAAAGAAGGGGAAGCCATTACGCATCCTTGGATTAACCGTGCGTTAGAAAAAGCCCAGGCAAAAGTGGAGGCACGTAACTACGATTCCCGTAAGCATCTTTTAAAATATGATAACGTGATGAATGACCAACGAAAGGTTATTTATGAATTGCGCCGTGATTTAATGAAGGGCGAAGATGTGAGTTCTTTTATTCAAAGTATGAAGATCGATGTCATCCAGAAATTGGTTGCACGCTATATTCCTGAAAAAGTTTATCCGTCAGAGTGGGATATTAAAGGTTTGCATGAAGAGGGAAGACGCTTGTTTGGTTTAGATTTGCCTTTACAAGCGTGGGCGCAGGAAGAAGGAATTGCTGATAAAGAAATTGAAAACCGTCTGCTAGAGGCTGTAGAGTCTCATTGGAAGGAAAAATATGGTAATGTTCCTGCTGAGATTTTAGGAAACATTGAACAAAGTGTTCTTTTGGGGTTGTTAGACCAAAATTGGAAAGATCATTTATTGTCATTAGACCATTTACGGCAAGGTATTAATTTGCGGGCTTATGGACAACGTGATCCTTTAAATGAATATAAGCAGGAAGCTTTTCATTTATTCCAGTTGATGTTAGACCGACTTAAAGAAAATGTGCTTTCCGCTTTAATGCAATTTAATTTTAACGTAGAAGAGTTGGGTGATTTAGAACCAACACAACCTAAAATTATGTATGAAACACGGGAAGACCCCGCTTTAGCACAGGAGAATGAGGAAACACAGGTTGTAAGGCTTCGGTCGCGCCAGGCGGCGGAGGAAGTGAACCCTGCTGATCCCTCAACATGGGGACGAGTTTCTCGCAACGCTTCCTGTCCGTGTGGTTCTGGCAAGAAGTATAAACAATGCCATGGACAGCTTTCTTGATAGTACATCACAGTAGAGGATACGAAAATTAAGAAACTTTATGTAAAAACTTATGGATGTCAGATGAACGTCTATGATTCGGCACGGATTTCTGACTTGTTGGCTGTTCACGGTTATCAATTGAGCGATACGCCTGATGATGCCAATATTACCATTCTCAATACCTGTCATATCCGCGAAAAAGCCACCGAAAAGGTATTCTCTGAGCTAGGGCGTCTTAAGAAGATAAAGCAAAAGAAAGTACAAAAAGGGGAAGAGGGGCTGTTGGTCGTGGCTGGATGCGTTGCCCAAGCAGAAGGGGGCGAAATCATAAAGCGGGCGCCTTATGTGGATGTGGTTGTCGGCCCACAATCCTATCATCAACTGCCGGAATTACTTGCCCGGGCGAAACGCCAACAGGTCAAGGGAGATGATATAGACTCTTTTGTGAACACTAATTTTCCTACAGAATCGAAATTTGATTTTTTACCCATGCCAGAATCCAATGGCAAATATTCCTCTTTTTTATCCATTCAAGAAGGATGTGACAAATTCTGTACTTTTTGTGTAGTGCCTTATACGCGGGGGGCTGAATATTCACGGCCTGTACAGGAAATTTTAACTGAGGCAAAGCATTTAATAGGCCAGGGTGTTAAAGAAATTACACTGTTGGGGCAAAATGTGAATGCTTATCATGGCCTCAGTAAAGGTGGCAGTGAGATGGGGTTAGGTGAACTATGCTTTGAGCTAGCGAATCTGCCAGGACTGGAGCGTATTCGCTATACGACGTCTCATCCACGTGATGTTGATGAAGGTCTTATTCGTGCCCATGCGGAGTGTCCGCAGTTAATGCCGTTCATTCACTTACCCGTACAGTCTGGCTCTGATCGTATTTTACAGGCGATGAATCGAAAACATACTGCTAATGATTATATAAAGATAATTGAGTCTTTTCGTCAGGCGCGGGCGGATATTGAGTTTTCATCGGACTTTATTATTGGATTTCCTGGGGAATCAGATAAGGATTTTGAAGAAACGCTGAATCTAGTAAAAAAAGTTAAGTATACCCAGGCTTTTAGCTTTGCTTATAGTCCACGCCCGGGTACTCCTGCCTCAGTTTTGGAAATGCAAATTCCCGATGAAGTAAAAGCTGAAAGGTTACAACACTTGCAAAAGCTTTTAGCTGACCAACAGATGACTTTTAATGAAAGCTTTATTAACAAAAAAATACCTGTTTTAATAGAAAGAGTAGATGAAATATCTGGTCGCTATTTTGGTAAAAGTCCTTTCATGCAATC
>JBMDXI010000006.1:0-5580 GCA_048595075.1 Alphaproteobacteria bacterium | reverse complement strand
TCTCGCCCCTTAAGTCCAGGAAAACTTCGAAAGGCAAGATTAAAAGCTTTAGAAAAAAAGAACCCCAAGGCAAAGAAAGATTCCGATTCGGAAGAATAAGGGCAATGAAGGACTGACTAACTCATTTTTAAACTTTTTCAGCTATAATAAGAAAAAATTTTAAGGTAGGCATTTCTTTTCCCTGACAAATTGGGTTTATAGCAAAACCAATTTCAAGAAAAATTAGCGTTCTTTCCTTACCCCTGCAACTAACACTTAGGTAAGATAAACTGTAAATACTCCCTATTAAATTTCAACTCTCGGCCATATCAGGAATCAACCGGGTAAAAATTCTATTTTTTATAACCTTTTCAACGGAAATATCTTTTAAATGATGGGAATGAATAACCGTACTTTCGGGTGCTAATGGATCACATAAATTGACCCCTGAAGAATAAGAAAATAGAAGAAGGCTAGGGCAATGGACATACACCAACATATGCATAGGGCCCGTGTCATGACCTAAAGCCCCCATCGCATGGCGCCCCAGCTCAGCAATCTGAAAGAGGGATGTTTTTCCCATTAAGTTAATACACCGGGGCTCAGCTGTCATGATAGTAGTAATAGCTTCTTTTTCTTCAGTTGTGCCTAAAATAACGGGGGTAATACCGTGCTGATTTAAATACTGCGCTATCTTGCCATAATTTTCAGCGGGCCATCTTTTATGAAGTTGGGTAGGGGAACATCCCGGTACTAATAAAAAATATTTCTCCGGCAGGTTAAAAAGATCAATATCTTCCCGCATCCAATCCAGAGAAGGCAAAGGGACATGATGAATATGGGCGGCCTCTAACTGCTGCTGATTAATAACAATAATATGATGAGCATAATTATGGGGAATACTATAATGAAAAGTGGCCCCCTTCATTGTTCCTGACCATTCGGGTAGAGGATGAAAAAACCACTTCATTATTCTAAAATACCATCGCGTTCGCTTGGATCGCTGTAGGTCATAAACGCGGTCAAACTGGTCGGCTTTTAGTTTTTTAAACAACTGCCACCACTGTAAAGGATGAGCCCATAGATTGGGGCGGTCATCTATCCATATTTCGTCAAAATATCCCGAAGATTCCATCATTTTTTTAAACGGGGAAGAGGTCAATAAAATGACCTGATCCCCTTGATGGTGTTTGCGAATGGCTTGAAAGGCCCCACTTGCAAAAATAAGGTCTCCTAAGGCACCATGTTTAATGACTAAGATTTTCTTAAACATTTTTAAGACAAAACGTCTTTATAAACTTGCACTGTTTTTTCAAACATTTGCTTGTTAGAAAATTTCCTTTGAATATGAGCTATGGCTTTATGGGCCATCGTTTCTCGTTCTTTTTTAGTAAAGCTCAATACCTTATCAATATAAGAAGCCAGAGCTCGGCTATCTTCGGCAGGAAATAAATAACCCGTTTCTTCATGCACAATAATTTCGCGGGCGCCTCCATGGTTGCTTGCAATGGTAGGGCATCCCATCGAACCTGCTTCTGCAATAGTTCGCCCAAAAGATTCTGGCCAAATAGAGGGAGTTACAGTTACTGTAGCCAATTTATAGAGAGCGGGCATATCTGAACAACTCTCTTTTATGAACAACTTATCTCTTACCCCATAAGTGACAGCTTGTTCAGTCAATTCTTTTTCATAAGCCGCATTTTTGCTTTTTCCCACAAATACACAAATATAATTTTTATTCTTTAAATAAGATAAAGCTTCTAACAAAACTTCATGCCCTTTGAGCCGCGACAGTCTCCCTGGCATCAAAATAATGAGTTTATCTTCAGGCAATTGAAATAGACGGGTTAAGGTTTCTAAGCGAGATTGAGGAACTTTATGGGCCCCAAAAATAGATAAATCTACCCCCCGGGGAATGGCGACTATTTTTTGGGGATTCACCTTATATACATCCTCAAGGTGATGGCGAATAAATTGAGATACAGCTACAATGCGGGTTCCTTTTATCATTACTCGATTATAGAGTCTTTTAAGGAAATTCTGATGTCCATACATACCGTGAAAAGTTGTAATTAACTTTGCGTGCGTTTTCCTTACTGCAAAATAAGTACTCCAGGCTGGGGCACGGCTGCGTACATCAATAACATTGATTTTGTGTGTTTTAATTAAGCGACGCAAGCGAAAGATATTTAAAAGGATTGTCACAGGATTCTTCGAGTGAACAGGTATGCATTCATGAAGCACGCCTTCTTTTGTCAATAAGGGCACTAGTTGTCCTCCAGAAGAAGCGACAAACGATTCTATTCCTTTTGTTTTTAAATAACCTGCTAGTTCGATGGTGCCCCGTTCAGCGCCCCCCATATTAAGACGGGGAATAATTTGAAGTACCCGTAACGTTTTGTGTGAAGATTTCATATGAATACTATAAAATGGGCTAAGGCAAAAAACAACTTGAATTCATTTAAAATGTAGGGTCATATGAAATGAAGAGAGGCTGATAACATGAATATAATACTTTTATTGTTAATAACAGGATTTCTATTTTTCCCGGATGAAAGCAAAAGTCTAGACCAAAATTCTTCCTCGAGTTCTAGTTTATCTTCCATCAGCGAAGAGGAGAAAGATTTGCTTACTGGTATAGGGGTGGTAAACCCAGCAACGGACCCAATAGCGTCTCCAAAAGAAAATAGACAGCAGTCTATGCCTACTCCATCAGCTCCCCCTCTTTCAGCAAAAAGTGCTTCCCCTTCAGACGAAGAAGATCCCCTGTCAGATTTAAGTGATGAAGACCTTGATGAGAAACCCAAAAGCGCAGAAAATAATAACCTCCCTAGGCAACAACCACGTCAAGGTGTTGTCCAACCTGCCGTAATGGCCCCTGTCCAAACAGCTGCCCCACCCCAACCTTTTGCAAGAGTACAAACCGGGCCCGTTACCTTGGCCGAACGCCCTGCCGCAGATCGACGAATAAAAAGAATTCTCAATAGGCTGAAAGCCAAATTTAGAGACTATTACATCTACTTTATAGAACCCCAAATTGGGAATGACGCAGGGTCTAGTTCTCGGAATCCCATTAAGTTTAAAATTGGGTCACAAACAGCCTCATCTTTGGCTGAAGAAGTTACTCTCAGCACGGCCTACGCTGCTTTTTTCTGTAATGGTGCCCCTCCCACCACCTGGGTTTCTTTCAGCACTTTTGTGAATAAAACTCAAGGTGAATGGCGGCGTCTAGGATTTAATGTCTTTATGCCCTCTGGGGATATACGCGCTCTTACGAAAACAGTCACCACAGATTGCGGCAGTATGTATGACAAAATGTGCTTGCAAGATATGTGCCAAAGCGGTTTATGTGGTTTTCCCACTATGGAAATGGTGGGTGCTGTTTGTGGCTTATGTCATGAAAAAGGCGCAGTAAATCCCCGTTATGCATTGGGTACACGTCGGTGCGAAAAAGACTATGTAGATGCTTTTATTGATAAAATAGGCGCCCATGAGTACAAAAAAGCACAGCGGGAAGGGCAAGCTGTCAACCCTGCCTATTATCAATATGGGCGGCCAAGCCTTCCACCCCGCGTAAATTTCCAACAACAACAGCCCGCGTGGGGACAAAATCCACCACCAATGATGGCCCCTTTCCCTGGTTGGGTACAACAGGCTCAACCAGTACCTACTTATGGCCCCCCTTCAGCTTACTACAGACGTCCCTACGGATATTGATTTAGCTAATCCATTATAAAGTGGATACATCACAATTCTAACTTACAACATGTTCGTTCCTCTTTCTTTGTACTATTTTTAAACCTGTCTAGCTATAACACCCTCATTCTTCCATGTAAAAATGGAATCAAAATCCATTTTTACATGGATATTTTGCGAAAAAATATTTATGATATAAAAGAATGCGCTGTAGAAAGGATTTGGTTAACCATGAACATGATTATTCGACAAGACTATATAAAGGAAATTACCACTCTTTTTGAGACATTTCCTATTGTGGCGATTTTAGGAGCAAGGCAAATTGGGAAATCGACTTTGGCTCACCAATATCTAAAAACACAAAATTTACCCTATCATTTTTATGATTTAGAGAGTGACCGAGACCAAGCCATTTTAAAAGAAGCCCAGTTTGCACTTGAACAACACTCGGGGCTTATCATTATTGATGAGATTCAAAGATATCCTGATTTATTTCCCCTTCTTCGGTACATGGTAGACTATCATGACCAGCGCTATCTGATCTTAGGAAGTGCTTCTCGTGATCTTATCCATCAATCAACCGAAACTTTAGCTGGGCGGATCGCTTATATTGACTTAAATCCCATTTCTCTTGCGGAAAGTTCACAACCTATTGAATCTCATTTATTAAAAGGGGGCTTTCCCAAATCTCTGCTCAGTCGATCAGAAGCAAGTAGTTACAAATGGAGAGAAGAATTTATCAAGACCTTTTTGGAAAGAGATTTGTTGCAGCTTGGATTTGATATATCCCCCTCTCAAATGAGGCAGTTTTGGAAAATTTTGGCTCATTACCATGGGCAAATTTTTAACGCTCATGAAATTTCTATGAATTTAGGTGTTTCTCTTAAAACAGCACAACGATACCTTTCTATATTAGAGGGGTCTTTCATGGCTTATCAATTAAGACCTTGGCATGAAAACTTGCAAAAGCGCCAGATAAAAAGATCAAAAACATATTTTAATGATGTGGGTATCTTAAACTCTCTGTTAGGCATCGAGAGTATGGAAGATTTTTTATCTCATCCAAAACTGGGGGCTATATTTGAAGGATTTGCTCTACAAGAAATTATTCAACGAAATAATTTCGATAGAGATGACTGCTATTTCTGGGCGACCTCTAATAATGCAGAGCTTGATCTTTTAGCATTTAAAGGAACAAAACGTTTTGGTTTTGAATTCAAATTCACTGCAATGCCTAAAATTACAAAATCTATGCTTATTGCCTGTGAAGATTTGAAGTTAGACATGCTTACCATTATAATACCGAAGGGAAAACCTTATAAGTTATCTCCGACTATAGAAGTTTTTCCGTTGGAAATTGTTCCTGATGTTCAACCTTCCTATAGCTAAATCAATTTAAAGTGGTATAAAAAATGAGGAGCGTACACCAGCGTCGAGTAACAACGTTCTACACTTATAAGGGACGCGCTATATATATAGCTCATTAAAAGATTGGTTGTAGAATCTTAAAAGAAGCGAGCTAAACAATCTTCTGGCGATGGGATTTAGAGAAAATTGTATAAATAGCAGGGATCACAAAAAGGGTAAAGATTGTCCCGATCACCATTCCCCCGAAAATAACCCATCCAATTTGACGACGGCTTTGCGCCCCTGCCCCGACAGAGAATACTAAGGGAATTGCCCCCAACACCATGGCACAAGTTGTCATGAGGATAGGCCGCAATCGCAGCAAGGTTGCTTGAATAACAGCCTCAGTTTTATTAAGGCCCTCAATATTTTCCCGCATTTGGTTAGCAAATTCCACAATAAGAATACCATGTTTCGTAATTAATCATATCAGAGTGATCAATCCAATCTTTGTATAAATATTAATTGAGCCCCCCACTAATTTTTAGGTAATCTACG
>JBMDXI010000005.1:0-11250 GCA_048595075.1 Alphaproteobacteria bacterium | reverse complement strand
AGAGACAGTTCCTTTAAACGGTGATTTTTTTGAAGATAGTTTAGAGGTAACAGAGAATGCCCCCCCCTATACGCATGTGAATGTAAAAGCCAGTGCTCAGTGGATACAACGTTATGACGGTGTTGTGGATATGACGCCTGTTTTTCATAAGTTGGGAGAAAGGGGGTTTATAAGTACGCTGACCCCAGAGCCTTTGCAGCATGCATGGTGGCAAAAAGGATATTCGCTGGGTAATAGTGGGTATAAGGTTATAAAAAGTACGCTAAATCTTATTCAACCCCCCTCAACAGGAGAGCTAAATTTTTTCCCTCTCCAGAGTCATTCCTTTCAAACAACTGATGGGGAAAAATCTCTCATGCGCTATTGGTTTGAACCAAAGCTTATTTTGCAATGGAATTATCGGCAGAAACGCGAAGAAACCATAGAATTATGCGTCCATTTACCGGATTGTAAGAAAAAAACAGAAAAGCAATTATCCCTACGATTAGAAAATATTAGCTTGGATAATCCTTTGCCTTTCTGGAAACCTTATGAATGGTATATTCCATCCACACAAATCTTATATGAAGGAAAGATATATAAATGCACTGAGCTTCATGAAAGCAAAAAGGATTTTGAGGAAAAATTTTGGATAAGTGAGGGGGAAGCCCCCTGTGCATTGCAAGATCCCTCCTCCGCTACCTTCTTTTTAACTGAGCATGGGCAAAAGGTTATTGAAGCCTTAATCGAAAAAGCCCGGGCCTATATTATAGGAAGTCTGCAACGGATAAAAGTGTATGTTGAGCTGCCTTTTGAAAAAGGGCTGCAATTAAGCTGCGATAAAGAGGTTACACTGTCTGATCCCCGCTTACCAGGGGGGGAAATATCAGGGAAAATAAAGAATTATGGATTAGTAGCCGAAGGTGATCAGGGCAGTTTTTATGCTTACCTTACGTTAGGGGCTATCCCTGATCATTTACGTGACTATAGTTTAATTATAGGAGACGGTGGGGGTGACAAAGCAACCGCATCGGGTATTCGATTTCATTTATCTTCTGATCAACAGCCGACCGAAGGGATTATACACCCTGCAACATTGGCTGCAGAAGATTTTCTAGTTCATATAAACTTGGAAAATAACATCAACGCCCAAAACGAAAAGCTTACCGAAAAACCTTTTCAAAGTGAGCGTCATGCTTTTCAAACCCTGCAGAAATTTCCCCCACGCTTACGCATAGTGTTGCGTTCATTGCGTGGGATGGAGACGATTAAGCACACCCTCTTCCTTGACAAACAGCCTTAAAAGTCATGCACACGGAATGCGTAAAAAATTTTGTATGTTAAGAAAAAAAAGCTTGAAAAATTTTTGATAAGTTCCTATATATTTTTTACCCCCAACAATTAATTGAACCATAAAATGTTTTAAGAGGGTGTAAATTATTAGTTACAGTCTGATTTTGTAGGAGAAAAAAATGAAGAAATTATTTTTTGCAGTTTTACTGTTGGCATTGCCTCTGCAGGCAAGCCAGGGGATAGATCAATCCCTTGAAAAGGAACTTGCAAATCTGGAACAACATAGGATCGGGTATAATCTTCCAGCGCATATAACAAGAGAGAATTTACATGAGTTTCTGGAAACTGAACAAAAAAGACTCGCAACGGCTCTTGTGGGCAAGCTCGCATCAATCAGTTCTGATTCATTGAAACGATTCCAAGAAGGTGGATCGGTTGGGCAGCATTCTGGTACTTTTGCAAGTGCCCATACACAAAAAATTACTGGCAAGGGGGTAAAGATAGCGGTTGTAGAACGCTCAGGAGTAAGACATGGCACTCATGTGGCCAACATCCTGAAACAGATTGCACCTGATGCGGACCCCAAAAAACTCCTTCTTCTTTCTCCAGAGGAGAGCAAGGACTACCATATTATCAATTTTTCTCTTGGAGTTTCTTCACGAGCAAATGACTTATCTTTATTTACAGATCCATTGCAAAGTGGTGCATTAGTCATAAAATCTGCAGGAAATGATTCTTGTTCATTAGCAGGACAGCCCGTATTAGTCCCATTCAATATAGGTGTAGAGTGGCCTAGCCCTATCATAATGGTTGGAAATTTATCTTTTGGTAACGTTCCTTGGCCCGGTTCAAATGTCCCCGGAAATAACCCAGATTTCCAAAAATTATTTATTTGGACATTAGGGACAGATTTATATGCAGAAGGATATAGGGGATTTGAGCGGCAAACAGGAACTTCTGGATCCGCCCCTGTCGTTACAGGTGTAGCAGCCCTTATTATGCAACAGCATCCACATTTTAAGCCAAGAGATGTGCAAGAATGCATATTAGAGTCAGCCTTGCAAACATTTTGTGTTACCTTTCATGATCTTCAAACTAAATTGATGGTTGGAACGCAATCACAACCATATGAGACTGATGAATATAGAATATTTTCACAACCTTATTCTCCGAGTATATGGGGTAAGGGTATTTTAGATACAGGAAGGGCATTAGCCTATGCCTCCATTAAGGCAAATAACCCAAACATGCCTGTGAACGATATACAAGCACAGCTGAACCAAAGCCAGTATGCTATGACGAGTGAACAAACTTCGGAATGGCGACAAATACTTACTCCCAAACTTCTACCCCTATCAGGAGTAGACCCAGCACGCTTAGAAAGCGCACTCTATACGGCAGAACGGTGCAAATTTAGTTCTTTAAGAGATTTGATTTTGGGGACACCACAATCATTGATAACTAATGGGGCTGAAGAAAAATTTGCCTTCTTAAAAGCTATTATCAATCGGGATGAATCGGCTATTAAATCATGGATACAAGAGAGTCCTTTTGTTCTGAACCTGGGTCTTGTTGACTATTTAACAAGTGTTTGGGAGGCTATTATTGACACAGACGATCAGAATTTTATAAGCCAGATTTTTCAAACACCTCAGGCTCTAGATCTTATGCAGAAGGGAGAGATAACACCTTTACACATGATAATCAACAAATTTAAGCCGATGTCAATTCTTACTTTCTTTTTACAACAGGGCACCCCCTTAGATATGGAAGATAAAGAATTTAAACAAACCCCCTTGCAAGTCGCAATAAGGTCTTATAACTCACCGGCTCTAGTGAAACTGCTAGAAGCTGGCGCTAATATTTCTGATAGAATTTTGAATGAAATTAGAATGGTTTCAAATCCAGAAATTCGCCCTGATTTGCTTGCACTTTTTACAAACCATCTGCTTGGAGTTTCTGCAAAGTCGCTCCTTCCAGAAAGATTAATCTCCTTGAAGGCCAGTATAGTAAACGAGCTTATGAAAACAAAACCCACAAATATGATATTGATCAAGAAATTATATGAGAGTGAAAAATTTGCCCATGAGCCTCTAAAAGAATTCATTGACCTTCTTACTTACAGTGATAAAATAGATTCTGAGAATAAGAGCATTCTGGCCTCTATGTTTATTTCTCAAGATTCATCAATAGTGGAAAAGCATCATTTAGCCAGGGTCTCAAATAAAGAATGTGATTCCTATGATGAGGGTCTCGCACAGCTCTTTCAGACGGTGTTAGATTCTCAATCAAGTCTTTAGTAATGTGCTAATGGACTTCAAATCCTGTGCTGTCTTGAAAAAGACCATCTCGATCCAAGGGGGTATGGCAATTATGTAAGGGTTTCAGGGGAGCGATTTTTGTTAGTTGGGGTATATAACACGCTCCTTTAACTATACCCTGGTGTAGGCACTTACACGTTCGCTCAGAATTTCTTGTCCTCATTTTTTAAACTTTCTCAACCATATAAAAGTCATGCACACGGAATAGCGTTTTCTTGTGCATGACTTTTTTATTTCAAAGAGGAGGAGTTCATGAAGAGTTCAAACAGTTCATTATGAAGATAATAGCTCTCCTTTTTAACTTTGTGTTTTGTAAGTAATCCAATGGATACAAGGTTTTCTAAATATTTGGATGCGGTGTTACGATGTACATTCAAATCATTCATTACAAACTCTATTTTAGTATAGGGGTGTTTAAAAAGATTATTAAGCAAATCTTGACTATAAATATTGGGGACTTCAGAGCGCAATTTGTCTTTGTTCTTTTGCATAAGGTTTTTTATTTGATGAATGAGCATAATAGTTTGGTGAGAAGTTTGCCAAATTCCTTCTAACATGAAAAGAATCCATTTTTCCCATGACTGATTGATGCGTACATCTTGTAATAAATGATAATAATCAGCTTTTTTGACATTGATATAGCGTGAAAGATAAAGGACAGGGATGTTTAATAGCTCTTGCTTTACAAGGTAAAGAATATTGATGATTCTGCCGGTTCGACCATTACCATCATAAAAAGGGTGTATGCTTTCAAACTGATGATGAATGATCGCCATTTTAATCAAAGGGTCAATGTCGGAGAGAGTATCTTCATTAATAAATCTTTCTAAATTACTCATTAGTTTTTCTATTTGCACACCATCTTGAGGAGGCATGTAGACGGTTTCACCTGTTGCTTCATTTAAAAGAGCTGTTCCAGGAAGCTTGCGAAATCCAGCACTATTTTCTTCCAGGATAGACTGAATTTTCAAAATAGTATTGTTAGTAAGTAGGTGAGTTTTTTTTACTTTATCGTAACCTTTTATCAAGGCGCTCGCATAATTATGCACTTCTTTGGCAGCGACACTTGTAAATCGTTGAGTTGTTCTATCGCTACTATAAATTTCATCATATGTTGTCACAATATTTTCAATAACAGAGCTATCTTTGGCTTCTTGTAATGAAAGAGTATTAAGAAGAATACCTTGGTTTGGGTAATACCAACAACCCCCTTTAACTCAGCTAGTGCTTGGTGGGCTTTGGCTAGTTTTTTTAGAACAGGCTTGGTTTCTAGTTCTATATCGAGAGGTAACAGAGGTATATTATAAATCATTTTATGGACCATAGAGCGCTTTCTTAAAAGAAATTAAAGGAATTTTATCACGAAAACCTTTTCTTTCCTAGTACTACATTTGGAAAGAAATCTAATAAAAAACAGGAGGAAAATGAATGTTAAAATGGTTACAACATATGATTAATTTTTCACATAAATCTAAAAAGTCCGTTGTGGCAATGCAATCGTTAGGGCAGCCAGTGTGGACGCCCCGCCAATATACAAGTCTGGTGACGGAGGGCTATCAAAATAATGTTATTGTTTTTCGATGTGTGAATCTTATTGCCCGTAATGTAGCTATGCCGCCATGGTTGCTTTATGATGCCCATGATCATGAAATAGAGAGGCACCCTCTTTTAGCTTTAATTAATACACCTAATCCGCTTCAAAATAGGGGCGCCTTTACAGAGGCCTTGGTTAGTTATCTGCTGTTGGCAGGAAATGCTTATATAGAAGCGGTGGGAGATAACGGCCATGTGAAAGAACTTCATTTATTGCGTCCTGACCGCGTGCAGATAATCCCAGGAGAGCAGGGGCTCCCTCAAGCCTATGTCTATCAAATCAATAATAAAAAGCGTTTTATTCCTGTAGATCAAGATACAGGGGCTTCTTCTCTGCTGCATTTGAAGCTTTTTCATCCCCTGAATGATTGGTATGGCATGAGTCCCATTGAAGCGGCCGCAGCAGCGATTGACCAGCATAATGCGGTCAGTAGCCACAATTTGGCCCTTTTACAAAATGGGGGGCGCCCGAGTGGTGCGTTGATGGTGAAGTCATCAGAAGGGCGCCCAGGTGGCTCTTTAACTGCCATACAGCGCACTACTTTGAAACAAGAGCTGAGCCACCTTTATGAAGGGGTGCAAAATGCAGGACGGCTTATGGTATTAGAGGGGGATTTGGAATGGAAAGAAATGGGGCTTACCCCTAAAGATTTGGATTTTGTAGAAGGCAAGCATCTGTCGGCACGAGAAATTGCGCAAGCCTACGGTGTGCCGTCTATGTTAGTGGGCGTTCCAGGTGATGCAACTTTCGCTAACTATAAGGAAGCCCGTTTTCACCTGTGGGAGGATACGATTCTTCCCATCTTGCACATGGTTATGGGGGAAATGGATCGGTGGCTAAATCCTTATTTTGATGACTCTTTAAGATTCAGTTATGATGCAGATGCTATCCCTGCCTTGGCGATGCGGCGGGAGACCCTATGGGCGCGGGTGCAAAACTGCTCTTTCTTGACCGTGAACGAAAAACGTCATGCGGTGGGATATTCTCCTCTTTCAGAAGGTGAAGTTATATAACTAACTTTTTGAACAGTTTTTATGTATGCAAAAAATACATAAGCTTCATTTCATTTCTGATGTATTTATTTCTTTAAAAAATAGTCTACAACGTCTTAAATTTAAAAAAATAATAAATAATTGGAGACGTTTATGAATAAATTTATTTCTATTGTATGTAATATCCTAATAATAATCTGTTTTAATAATTCTATAGGGGCTGCGAACGCTGAATATTACCCAGCATATTTGAATACGTCAGATAAGGAAACCGTCAACCCAGGGCCATCGTTATCTCAGATAGAAGCCCTAGAAAAGAATTCTGAGCTTATGGAATCATATCTTCGCCCCTCTTCGTTGCGTATTCAAAAACTTGACGAGGAAGATAAGGCAGCAGCACGGGCTGTATATAAATCAGGATATGATAGAAACCTTTTAACTTATGCACGGATAGAAAAATTTAAAGATGTGAAATCTCATCCAACCCTTCAAAAAATTTTGGAGGCGCAATTACTCCCGTATAGAAAATTAAAAGAAGATTTACTACGAGGAGGATTAGAGGCCCGTACACAAGAGCTGGAAAAAACTTTTTGCGAGCAGTTGATGAAAAATACGTGTCAGCAAGCTTATGGGTTTAAATATTTAAGACTTCCAGATAGGTTTGATAGAAAACTTTATATGCAAGAATCTTATAGGCAGCTGAATACCTTTTTCTTAAAGCTATCTTCCTTGAGTGCGCATCTCGTTTTTTATATCAAACACCTTGAAGGGCCAGATTATTTAGTAAAAAACTATGGTATTGCGGAAGAAGATTTGCAAAAACTCGAAGATATTCAATTGGGGAGCCCCCACTATGCAGGAGTTGATAAGTTTTTTGCTTCCTATAGGGATGTATTTTTTCCTGGCTTCGCTACCGAAAATGCTAAAAGTTCTTCTTCCGTAACCTCTTGTAACTCATGAGGTTTAAGGGAGGCCAGTTGAAAAGGGCCAAAGCTAATGCGAATAAGGCGACTGACGGGATAGCCTAGATGATCCATCACCTTACGAATTTCTCTGTTTTTACCTTCTGTGAGGGTCAGGGTTAACCACGTATTAGTCGTCTGCATGTTTTCGATTTCAGCTTTAATAGGCCCATAATGCGTTCCCTCAACGGTGATACCCTTCATAAGGTTTTGCAGAACCTCAAGGGGTGGATGCCTACGCACACGGACGCGATAGGTGCGGGGTAGTTGTTGAGAAGGCAGCTCTAAACGGCGGGCCAACTCCCCGTCATTGGTCAGCAATAATAAACCCTCTGAATTAAAATCGAGGCGTCCTACTGAAATAAGATAAGGCAGTTTTGGATAACGTGCTTGGATATCTTGAAAAATGGTGGGGCGCCCTTGGGGATCATTTAAGCTGCAGATAAGTTCTTTTGTTTTATGATAGCGCCAAAGGCGAGTTTTATGCCGCGCCTGCATCTGATATTTTTTGCCGTTAACAATAATTTGATCGGTGGGAAGAATATTTAAAGCCGGGGAGGTGATCAACTTTCCATTCACCAAAACTTTCCCTTCTAGGATAAGGGCTTCAGCTTGGCGGCGGGAACAAATACCCAATCGGGCCATTACTTTTGCAATACGTTGAGGAGAAGAATCCATTATTATCTACAAGCAGCTATGAAAGCGTGAAATAGTTGCCGATCGCTATCAGTCACCATATACTCAGGGTGCCATTGGACACCCATACAGAATTTCTGGGTTTGGTCTTCTATGCCCTCAATAATGCCATCAATTGACATGGCATTAATGACCAGGCCATGACCTATTTTATTTAAAGCTTGATGATGTAGAGAGTTCACCATGATTTCTTCACGGTGAACAATATCATGCAGATGAGTTTCTGGCGTAATGGTAACGGAATGAGCTTCTTTGTCTAAGCGATCTTTGCGCAGATGGTTGATATCTGTTTTAAAAGTGTCAGGAATATGTTGATGAACAGATCCGCCATAGACAATGTTGAGGGCTTGAACGCCACCGCAAATAGCCAATAAAGGTTTTTTCTGGTGAATGGTTGCGCGGATAAGGGCAAGATCAAAAATAGATCGTTGCTTCATTACTTTGACATGCGGAGATGTCACTGGTTCATTATAAAGCTGAGGGTCATAATCATTGCCGCCGACAGCTATAATGCCATCTACCAGATTAACGTAATCCTCAGGATTTGTGTATGTACAAGGCAGTCCGATAGGAATACCCCCTGCATCGCGCACCGCATCAAAGTAGTTGGAACGCAAAGCATGCCAGGGAAAAGAGGCGAATCCCCCCCCACTTTCTTCAAAATATAAGTTTAAGCCGATAACAGGTTTTTTCATGTTTTTAATCTAACATGGCGCCCAAGCAGAGTCCATAGGTCGTTCCACAATTATAAGGGAGGCGCTATAAGGGCTTTCCTTTTTGTGGATTTTATAGTACAAGAAGCGCAGTAATTAAAGGAAATAATAACTACCTATGACGAATAAACTTCCTTCTCATTTATGGGCCCCTACTCCTCAAGCGGTGGAGTCGGCGCACATGACTCAATTTATGCGCCTAGTGACCAATAAAACAGGCATGCTCATCAATTCTTTTAAAGGCCTGTACGAATGGTCAGTTACGGATTTGGAAAGCTTCTGGTCATGTGTGTGGGATTTTTGTAAAGTTATAGGGCACAAAGGGCCACGACCTTATGTGATTCCTACACCCCAGATGTGGGGTACGCAGTTTTTTCCCCAAGGGTCTTTAAATTATGCCCAAAATCTGTTGCGTCGTCGGGATGATGATGTAGCTCTCTTTTTTTGGGGGGAAGATCAGGTTAAGCGAACGGTTTCTTTCAAAGAACTCTATAACCAAGTTTCCCGCCTAGTGCAGCATTTTCAGCAAATGGGCATCAAAAAGGGTGACAGGGTTGCAGCTTATGTTCCCAATACACCTGAGGCTATCATTGCTATGTTGGCCGCGACAGCGTTGGGGGCTATTTGGTCGTCATGTTCCCCTGATTTTGGGATTGCAGGGGTGGTGGATCGTTTCCAACAAATTGAGCCTAAAATCTTGATCGTCGCTGATGAATATATCTATAAGGGTAAGTTTCACTCTTACATGGATAAAGTCAGAGGTGTACAGGCCCAATTGCCTTCTTTAGAACAAACGATTGTGTTTTCTTATAAGGGGGAGGAAGCCCAACCCAATGATTTGGCTCAGGCTATCAGTTGGGAAGTGGTGCAAAATGCCTTTGAACCTGTCCCTATAGAATTTGAGCTTTTCCCTTTTAACACGCCGCTTTTTATCATGTTTTCCTCAGGGACAACCGGCGTGCCTAAGTGCATCATTCACGGGGCAGGGGGAACTTTATTACAACATTTAAAAGAGCATCAGCTGCATTGTGATGTTCATCCCCATGACCGCGTTTTCTATTTTACAACCTGCGGCTGGATGATGTGGAATTGGCACGTAGCGGCTTTAGCATCGGAAGCTTCTGTGGTTCTCTATGATGGGTCGCCCTTTGCGCCAACTCCTTCTATTTTATTTGATTATGCTGATGCAGTGGGGATGACTTTGTTTGGGACAAGTGCTAAATATATTGAGTCGTTGCGTAAAGAAAATGTAACGCCTTGTCAGACTCATTCTTTAGCAACTGTGAGAACTATGACTTCAACGGGGTCGCCTTTATCCCATGAAGGGTTCGAGTATGTTTATGACCATATCAAAAAGGATATTGCCTTAGCATCCATTTCCGGGGGGACAGATATTATTTCGTGCTTCGTGTTGGGCAATCCCTTGGGGCCTGTTTATAGTGGGGAAATACAAACAGCGGGCTTGGGAATGGCCGTTCATGTTTTTGACCCACAGGGAAATAGTGTGTGCCAGCAAAAGGGTGAACTTGTCTGCATAAAGCCTTTCCCCTCTATGCCGTTGGGATTCTGGCATGATCCCCATCATGAAAAGTATGAAAAGGCTTATTTTAGTCATTTCCCCGGGGTGTGGTGCCATGGAGATTTTGCAGAAATCACAGATAAAAGCGGGATGATTATTTATGGGCGCTCAGACGCTGTGTTGAACCCAGGCGGAGTACGTATTGGAACGGCTGAGATTTATCGTCAGGTGGAAACCATTGAAGAAGTGATGGAAAGTATCGCAGTGGGTCAAGACTATCAAGATGATGTGCGGATTGTGTTGTTCGTCAAAATGCGCGATGGGCAGGGGTTAACGATTGAAGTGGAACAAAGGATCAAGCAAAAAATCCGCCATAATGCGAGTCCCCGCCATGTGCCCGCCCTGATTATTCAGGTGCCGGATATTCCGAAGACAAAAAATGGGAAACTGGTGGAACTAGCAGTGCGGGATATTATTAATGGCAAAGATGTAACCCATACGGAAGCCCTTTTAAATCCTGAAGCCCTGGAATTTTTTAGAGGACTGAAGATTTAAGATTTTCTTCTACTAATACTACATTAGTTATCTTGGAGTAAACAATTGAGTTCCCACAAATGTTTCTGCCTTATCTGGTTTTACACCTTCCTCTGTTAAAACAATTTTAGATAACTCTTGCACCCTTTGTTTAAAAATACGCTTCTCATTTAATAAAACCTCTAAATCTTTATAAGACTCATCGATCTTTTGAAGGTATTCTTTCATATGTTCTTTATCCAGGTCGTTTGATTTCTCTTTATTTAGCTTAATAGCTATATCCTTAAGAGCAGATTTGTTGGCGTTATAAAATCTTAATAAGAACTCTCTAATAGGATCATCCAGGCTAATAGTCCTAAAATAATCTGCTATAGGTCCTACCCCTATCTGAGTTAATGACGTATATATTTCCTCAAATTTTCCCTTTTTTTCCTTAGAAGTAAATCCGCGCATTTTCTTAATATTTTTAGCCTCTTTCGTATACTGATTAGCTAAAGCATCTACTATACGCATGATCGATAGATACTTATTATATGTAGTTTTTCCCATTTTCTGTAATGCAATTGCAGGAGAGTCTCCTCCCTCTGTTTTATTGTCTCTTGTTAAAGGATCAAGATATTTATAATTTACCTTATCTTGCGAAAGAA
>JBMDXI010000004.1:0-12833 GCA_048595075.1 Alphaproteobacteria bacterium | reverse complement strand
CTAAAATAACCGGAGCATCAAGTGCAATGGAGCCAATTTTTAAAGTCATGTTTAAAAAATAGGTATCTCCTTCAAAAAAAGCAACTTTTAAAATTAGATACCTTTCAAAATCATCCCTAGCGCTCTATGAGTGGAGCTTGGTTTTCCGGGGTTTTAGAAGACAAATCCTTGACATACTTGCTATTTTAAAAAAATATGACTATTGTATTTTACTAATTACGATAAAAACGTAGATTAATTATGGAGATTAATATGAATAAGCCATTTTATTATTTATTAACTATTATGGGTATAATAGTTTATACATATAATTCTGCTCACAGCAAAGCCCTGGTAGAGGAGATTTCTACCCCAACTTATAAAGGTTCTGTGCCCCTTATCACAGAAGATATGTCTTCTGTGTCTAAAAACTCTCACGCTGTCATAATCCCCCTTACTGCAGATATAAAAGAGACCTCTTCTGGCACGGCAAGTTATTTCTCTTATTTCAAAGACTCTGTTTGGAACCTTCTAAGTTATAGCTCTTCGACGCTAAAAGCAGCTGGCGTAATAGGAATCCAGTGTATAGTTGCCTTCCTCCCTATCAATGAGCACATTAAACCTCGGATTATACGAAGTTTAGATAACTTGAGGCATACTCCTCTTCCTAATTATAAGCCACAGTCGCCGACTTCTTCCCCTTCCCTTCTCCCGCCGGTAGAAGCTTTTAGAATACACTTCCCTAATGGAGATGTTCACCACGTGAATTTAAATGAATTGATTAACCACCTACCAGCTACCTCAACAGAAGATAAAATCATTCTTACTTTAGAAAAAAGTATAGGGAAGGATTCACATTCTCCTGTTCAATTGCGTTTAGTATTAAGCACAGTGTCTCGTAAAGATGAAAAAGAGAAACAACTTGTAGCTAATATTAATGCTGCTGCGTGATTCTTTCGGGTGTTCTCGTCGGGCGTGACCCATGATTGACCCGAAATCCAAAAACTACCCACAACATAGCTGTGACTATGAGCCCCCGTGTCAATCAACGGGGGCGTCACGAAAACCAATGTAGTCATCTATAGCTGGACAATTGCCACAAAAATCCTGCGAATTTCCTTGCAATGACGGAGGGGGAGAAATTCCGCTGTTTTATTTCTCTAGGATGGTGATATTTTTTTACTCTCCTTTATTTGATCCTCTTTAGAAAAAGTGATATATATTTAAGTAAGGAGAGGACATATTATGAATCTTGATAAATTCACTGATCGCGTTAAAGGATTTCTACAATCTGCTCAAACAGCCGCAGAAAATGCGCATCATCAGCGCTTATTACCTGAACATTTGCTCAAAGTTTTCTTAGACGACCCCCAAGGACTGGCAGCTAATCTTATTCAAGCGGCGGGAGGAAACGTACAACTTGCACAGCAAGAGCTAGAAAATCTGCTCAAAAAAATTCCTCAAGTACAGGGAAGCGGGACAGAGCAAGTATATTTGTCGCCAGATTTATCTAAAATTCTCCAAAATGCTGAAAAAACTGCCACCAAGGCCGGAGATTCCTTTGTAACCTTAGAATATATTTTATTAGCAATGGCTCTGGAATCGGGGCTGGATGTCGCAAAGGTTTTTAAAGCAGCTGGGGTGACCCCTCAACATTTAAATACGGCTATTCAAAACCTTCGAAAAGGACGACAAGCCCATTCGGCAAGCGCAGAAGACACCTATGATGCCCTCAAGAAATATGCTCGTGATTTGACACAAGCGGCCCGTGATGGAAAGTTAGACCCTGTCATCGGTCGAGATGAGGAAATTCGCCGCACCATTCAGGTTTTAGCCCGTCGAACAAAAAATAATCCCGTTTTAATTGGGGAGCCAGGTGTCGGAAAAACGGCTATTGTTGAAGGGCTTGCCTTTAGGATTATCAATGGGGATGTCCCTGAAAGCTTGAAAGATAAAAAGCTGATGTCTTTGGACTTAGGCTCCCTCATTGCAGGGGCTAAATACCGCGGTGAGTTTGAAGAGCGCCTTAAAGCCGTCTTAGGAGAAGTCGAAGCTGCAGCAGGTTCAATCATCCTGTTCATTGATGAATTACACACCTTAGTAGGCGCTGGAAAAACTGAGGGAGCGATGGATGCGTCTAACATGTTGAAGCCTGCCCTTGCTCGGGGAGAACTTCATTGTGTAGGGGCAACAACCCTTGATGAATACCGTCAATATATAGAAAAAGATGCTGCCCTGGCCCGCCGCTTTCAACCTGTGTTTGTATCTGAACCTAAAGTAGAAGAAACGATCTCTATTTTGCGAGGGTTAAAAGAAAAATATGAACTTCACCACGGGGTACGTATTACTGATTCGGCCATTGTTGCCGCTGCAACCCTATCTAACCGTTATATTACAGACCGCTTTTTGCCGGATAAAGCGATCGACTTAGTGGACGAAGCTGCCAGCCGCCTGCGAATGGAAGTAGACTCTAAACCTGAAGAGTTAGACGAGCTAGATCGGCGCATTATGCAATTGAAGATTGAGCGTGAAGCTTTAAAAAAAGAGCATGATTCAGCTTCTAAAGATCGTCTAGAAAAACTAGAAGAAGATTTGAAAGAGCTGGAAGAAAAAGCCACTGTGATGGCCAGCCATTGGCAAGCTGAAAAGAAAAAATTAGCAAAGGCTCAGGAACTTCAAGAAAAGTTAGAGCACGCTCGTATCGAATTAAGTCATGCAGAACGAAGTGGAAATTATAGTCGTGCAGGAGAATTAAAATACTCTACGATTCCTGACCTTGAAAAGGAACTCCAAAAATCTCAGCAAAATGATGCCCAGCATATGGTAAAAGAAGAAGTTACCCGTCAGGACATTGCTGCTGTCGTGTCGCGTTGGACAGGCATCCCCGTCGATAAAATGCTCGAAGGAGAAAAAGAAAAGCTTCTCCATATGGAAGAAGAATTACACCGCCGTGTGGTAGGGCAAAAAGAGGCTGTGATTGCAGTGAGCAATGCTGTACGGCGGGCACGGGCTGGATTACAAGATCCTAATCGCCCCATGGGATCATTCTTATTTTTGGGGCCCACAGGGGTTGGAAAAACAGAATTGGCCAAAGCGCTGGCTGACTTTCTTTTCAATGACGAAAACGCTCTTTTGCGTATTGATATGTCTGAGTTTATGGAAAAACATAGTGTGGCTAGGTTATTGGGGGCCCCTCCTGGTTATGTCGGCTATGAAGAAGGAGGCGTATTAACAGAAGCTGTACGCCGCCGTCCTTATCAAGTTATCTTATTTGACGAAGTGGAAAAAGCGCACCCTGATGTGTTCAATATCCTCCTACAAGTGCTGGATGATGGACGCTTAACAGATGGCCAGGGACGAACGATTGATTTTAAAAACACCCTTATCATCCTTACTTCTAACTTAGGAAGTGATCTTTTAGCCTCTCTTTCAGACGGAGAAACCCCTGAGAAAGTACGCGAAAAAGTCATGGACGTTGTGCGCCAGGCCTTTAGACCCGAATTTTTAAACCGATTAGATGAAATCTTACTTTTTGGCCGCCTAGGACGCCAGGACATGGGAAGCATTGTAAAAATTCAATTAGAACGCCTTGAAAAGGTACTTCATGATAAAAAGATTATTCTTAATTTGGATAAGAAAGCAGAGGATTGGCTCGCTAACCACGGATATGATCCCGTCTATGGCGCCCGCCCTTTAAAGCGGACTATTCAACAGTATTTACAAAATCCCCTGGCGATGATGCTCTTAGAGGGCAAAATCCATGAGGGATCTACTCTAAAGATAACTGCAAATGGAGAGGGCCTTAAAATAGGATAAATATACGCTCTTTTGTCTGAAATATAAAAACTTTTTATTAATAATTAAAAAGATTTTAAAGGAGATAAAATTTTTAGTGACTGGGAGAGAGCTGCCGACATTGCTCTTAGCCAGTCAGAAGTGCGTCAAAAAAATCTGTGGATGCTAAGAAGTAGCATCGTTTAGTTTTTACTAATTATTAATTTTTAGCTCAGGAACTGTTTTTAATTCAGCTTCTAATTCTTCAATGGTTGGTAAATTTGTCTTTAATTCTTTAGGCAAAGATTGGGTGGTGATATACTCCGCTAACCCAATTGCTTTAGTAGAGGACCTTAAAGTATATTCTGCAAGAATATCATCTTTAGTTTTACATAGTATTAATCCAATAGAGGGATTATCTTGTGGATGTTTTACTAAGTCATCAACGGCAGATAGATATAAATTCATTTTTCCTATATGCTCTGCTTGAAATTCGTCTGCTTTAATTTCAATGACTACAAAAGCCCTAAGCTTTAGGTGATACATCAATAAATCAATGTAAAAATCTTTGTTAGATATTTGAATATGGTATTGTCTTCCAACAAAACAGAATCCTGAACCCAATTCCATCAAGAATTTTTCCATATGATGAACCAAAGAACTTTCTATTTCTCTTTCTTTAGCTTCTTTACTTAAGCTTAAAAAATCAAATATGTAGGGATCTTTAAGACTTTGTTGTGCAAGTTCAGATTGAGGAGATGGTAAGTGTGTTTTAAAATTAGTAATTCCCTTCCCTTCTCGTTCGTAGAGCTCTAGTTCTATATGATGGCGTAAAACACTGCGTGACCAGCCATATTCTATGGTTTTTTCCATATAAAAAATTCGCGCTTTTTGATCTTTAATTTTTTCCATAAGCACAATCTGGTGACCCCAGGGTAAATTTCCAACAACTTGTTGGACACTTTTCCACTCTTTATATAATTCAGCAAATCTGCGCATATTATAAAGATTAGCTGTGCCAAATCCTTTCATTTCAGGAAAAGCTTTTGTCAAATCTTTGCTAAGCTTTTGTATAATTGTTCTTCCTGAAGCCAAAAGTTTTTCCTGCTTAAGAATTTCTTGCCCTATATAGTGATAAAGAAAAATGAGCTCTTGATTAACAGCGAGAATAGCTTTTTGACGATTACTTTCTACACGTTTTTTTAGATTTTCCAGAAATTCTATATAATGATGATTGATTATGCTGTTTGTCAAATTTCGCCTTGAAAAGAATAATAACTTATTTGAATTAGGATAAATATACGCTATTTTGTCTGAAATATAAAAACTTTTTATTAATAATTAAAAAGATTTTAAAGGAGATAAAATTTTTAGTGACTGGGACAGAGCTGCCGACATTGATCTTAGCCAATTAGAAGTACGCCAAAAAAACATGTGGATGCTAGTAGTATTTAGAGTTTTTTCTCTTAACCAAACAACCAGTATAAAGCCCCCACCAGCAGGGCTGCTGTTAGAACCCATCCCCCAATGCTTGTAATAATTTTACGTTTAGAGGGGCGATTTAAGTTAGCTGGCTTTAAATTCATTCTTATTCCATGTATGCACTGATATAGCTGAATTCAGCTATAAGATTTATATAGCGAATTTTCCATCTACGCAATAAGCTTATCACAGCTGCCTGCCTCCCCTCCCTCAAGGCCCCCAATCAAAATTTTTGAAAAAGAATAAAGTGATTCAAAACAAGCTGGACGGCGCGTCAAACTTGCAGGTTTTCTCTTCCTGACGCTCATTCAGCTAGGGCTTTTAACATCAGCTATTTTTTCCTCACGAAAATACTTTTCCTTTTCTCCCTTGAAATAAAAATGTTTACCACCTATATAAGTACCATCTATTTATACTTTAAAGGAAAGAAGATGAAAAAATATTTAATTTCAGCCCTGTTACTCATTACTAGTTTGCCAGCATGGGGGTCTTTTAATGAATCCTCTAATATTAGTGTAAAGACTTCTTCAGTGTATCAGACATCTTTAGACAACGCTGAATTAAAAAAAATTTCTAATCAATTGAAGGACGCCCTATCTCCCTTCCCTATTTCTGAAAGAAAAAATATTTTCCAGGTAGTCCACTCCTTGTTTGAGGATGTTATAAATCATGCAAATTATACTACAGTCCTCTGGGCGATAAAAGAAATAGTAGAAAATACTTCTTCTTTTTCAGAGATAGAAAGCATTGCACGCTTCAGTCAAAAAGTTCTTAAGAAAACACCGCAATTTCTCATTCGTTCACTGCTTTTCAAAAAAATAAAAAATATCCTTCATGATGAAACAGATAGAGAAAGAATGATAGCCTCCACCCAGCCTTTCTTCCCAGATGAAATGGAGGTTATGGATTATATAGAAATCATCGAGAAAATAGAAAGTATTCCTGCTGGAGAGAAAGAAAATGTTTTATCTTTTGGTCAACTTCTCCTCCCCACAAAGAAAGAAGTTTATGGTTATCTGCAAGCCATCAGCGCAGTAAAAGAGATACCTTCTGAAGATAGAAAAAGTGTGGCCACTTTAACTAAATTAATATGCGCAAATAATATGGATTCTTTTTCAATTGGCACCACTACAGAAGCAATAAAAAACATAGTAAAAACCATCCCCCTTGCAAAAGATAAAGAAGATTTTACGCATTTTTGTTCATCTTTCCTCGCTCTCACCAAGAATAGGGATTATTTTGACGGCACAGAAATTGCTAAAATAATAAAAGATCTACCTTCTGAAGAGAGAGAAAATTTTCTAGTTTCAGTAGGTTCTCTCTTCAATGATACTCAGAAGACTCTTCCACTTTATGATGGCGTTATATTAGTAAAAAATATTCCTGATAAGGACAGAAAAAGCCTTATTGCTTTATCTAAGTTACTCTTCACAGATACGATGAGATTTCATGAGGGTAACTTAATTCTAGAAACAATGAAAAATATTCTGGATAAGGATAGGAAGGAGTTTGTAGACTTCTTTCTATCTTTCTTTACAGATAATATGGATAATTATAAGCGTGTCGGCCTTATTCAAAAAATAGCGAAACTTTCTGTGCCTCTCGCCCAGTCCATTCTCCCCCCTGATATGGATAAGAAACACCATACTAACATCCTTATTGCACTGAGTAGCGCCTCTCTTGAAAACATACAAAATGTTGCAGTCTTAGCTAAGCCTTGCTTTAAACAAGATGTATCTTTATTGGACTATGAGAGAATGGTAGAAGAGATAGAATCTGTAATAAAACATTTTTCTCTTGAAAAGATGGAAACCATTCTACGTTTTAGTCATCTTCTTTTTCCAAATCAGATGAAGTCTAACCATATTATTTATCATAATGATCTTGAGGCTATCCTAAAGACAATAGAAGATCTTCCTTCTGAGGAGATGCAAACCGTTGCAACTTTAGCTCACTCAATTTTCCCAGCTATTTTAAACGACAGGGAGGGCCGGTTGATAATAAGGGGAATAAAAAATATTCACCCTGCTACAGAGAGAGAACATGTGGTAACGCTAGCGAAATCTCTCTTTACCAATAATATGAACAGCCATGATCGTTTAAGGATCATCGATGCAATAAAACTTATTCAATCGCCTCAACGAGAAGCCCGTGTACGAAGCGCTCAAGAAAGGTTGCAGGCAGCCCAACAACAAGGCCTAATTACTGAAAGAAATATCTTTATGTATACCTGTATATTTTTAGAAGACCCCACGTATCTTGTCAGAGTCAACAATAATGCAGAGATTGTGGGTCAAGAAGCTCTCATGGCGCAACGAGAAACTTTAAGAACTTTATATGAAAATCTTGTCACCCAACCTGCTACATCTACGATTATTGCAGAGAACCTTCCCGCCCTTGGCACAGAAAATGTTGTTATGGCTCCTCAGGTTGCGCAGCTGAAAAACATTATAGAATTGAGTCTTAAAAATGCACTCAAAGATAAGATGACTGTTTCTGAACAAATGCGATTGACTAATGCTCTTATGGCCCTTGCTCTTATAGGCGATATACAAGACTTTGACATGATTGATACCCTCAGAAATATCCCTGCTTCTAAAGCGCTGATAGATAGTTTGATTGGCAAGGACAATATAGTCATTCCTCGTCACCGCTCTTCATCTGTCGGCAGTTATAAAAGGTATTCTTTACCGCAACTTCCCAACATACGCCAATTCTTTGTATTGGTTTATAATTTACTCAATAAACAAGGGGTAGGAGACACATTAAATCCTGAGCAGTTCACCCGCAATTGGTTAGCAGAGAAGTTTAATAATGATGCTAAGGCCTGGGAAAAATTTAGACAAGATTTCAAACCTGGCTTTGAAGAAGAAATGAATTTTGAAACAGTAGGGGAATTTCTGGCCCAAGAAAAAAGTTCCCTTATTCAACACTTAGTGCAGGTTATAGAAGGGACAACTGACTTCATAGGACATAAAAGCCAGCATGTTTATATGAAAAAATTAGCAACTGAGTATGCACAAATTAATAAAGAAAAATTTACGCCTCTCATTGAAGCCCTCGCTATGGTTATGAGGGGACATAATAACAACTTAGACAACCCCGCTGAAGCCAATGAGGCAGCCTGTGCAGAGGGAGCTTATATAGGCATCATCAAAATTCTTCAAGAAATTAAAGACATGGAAGAGATCGCTGGAAACGCCTTGCAGGCACTGGACATTATTATGTGTGGGGACCCTGCAGCAGCAAACTTAAGAAGGCCTGCTCAACCTGCCGCAGAAGCCATTACATTGGACGATGCTGCAGCGAATCTCTCGATCAAATAGGCGCTTATACTTAATAGCCTATAAAAGCCCACCCCGTGATTCTCTCGGGCTACGACCCGAGGGTCCACTAAATAACCTGCAACATGGCTGTAGCTATAGGGTTATAGACCCTCGTGTCAATCCACAGGTCACGCCCGAGGAGAACGCATGGGGGAAACACGAGGGGTATTTTAATTCTATGTTTTGTACTTACTTTATATTGATTTAGCTATAGTTCTCGCCTGAATGTTATTTCTTACGTCTTAGAAAAGCAGGGATGTCCATGTCTTCCGTGGAGGACTCTCCCTCAGATTGCACCACTGAAAACTCAGCTTTTTCTTCTGCAGCAGCATTTGTCCGTTTTCTTTTAAAGCCTATTTTTTCAAAAAAAGAAGGTTTAGGAAGGGGCTCGTTTGCAAGAGCAGCAGCAGGTTCTGCGGCCGTAGCCGGCGCCACTGATACAGGGGCAGCTATTTCAATCACTTCTTCAAGTTCTTCAGTTTCCTCTTCTGATGCTAAAACATTTGGGGCCAATATCTCGCTATTAAGATCAAATTCGTGCTGATTAAGAGCTGGGGATTTTATAGCCGTTGCCGTTTGCGCCAATATGTTAGCTTGAACAGATTGAGGATCAATTCCCGTTGCAACAACTGAGACACGAATTTTACCATTTAAGCGATCGTCGAAAGTAGATCCGAAGATAATATTCGCCCCAGGATCAACTTGTTCGCGGATATGGTTAGCTGCCTCATCAACCTCAAAAAGAGTAATATCCATACCACCTGTAATATTGATAAGGACACCTCTGGCTCCTCTTAAAGAAACTTCATCCAACAAAGGATTTGCAATAGCTGCTTCTGCTGCCGTTAATGCTCGATTCTCACCTTCTGCTTCACCCGTTCCCATCATTGCTTTGCCCATTTCGCTCATTACTGTGCGCACATCCGCAAAGTCTAAATTAATGAGTCCTGGCATAATCATCAGGTCGGTAACCCCTCTGACACCTGAATACAAAACATTGTCAGCCATGTTAAAGGCATCTGCAAAAGTGGTTTTACTATCTGCTAAACGGAATAAGTTTTGATTGGGGATAATGATAAGGGTATCTACATTTTTCTGAAGCTCAGCCAATCCCATCTCAGCCATTTTCATGCGATGGCCCCCCTCAAAATGGAAGGGTTTTGTCACCACACCGACGGTTAAAATACCTAAGGCCCGTGCAGCTTTTGCAATAACAGGGGCTGCCCCTGTTCCTGTTCCCCCACCCATACCCGCGGTAATAAAGACCATATGGGCCCCTTTGATGGCATTTTCAATATGTTCAAGGGTTTCTTCTGCGGCTGCACTTCCAATATCAGGCTTAGACCCAGCCCCCAACCCTTGGGTTAATTCATGACCTAGCTGAATACGCTCAGGTGCCAAGGATTCACGTAATGCCTGCGCGTCTGTATTCGCGACAATAAACTCTACCCCCTCTAAATTAGAACGAATCATGTTATTGACAGCGTTGGTGCCAGCACCCCCTACCCCCATAACAATAATACGTGGTTTTAAGTGTTCAAAGTTTTTGTCTGCCATTTTCTTATCCTTTTAAAATATATTCTTTACCCATGTTTTCATGGATTCAACCCAGGAATACCCCTCATTGGTTTCTTGCTGTTGGTACATATCCTTCATCGCAAAGATCAATAACCCAACACATGTGGAAAAAGACGGATTGATTGTAGAGTCTGGCAATCCCTCAAGCTTAATAGGTTTCCCTAAACGCACTTTTTTTCCCAAGATTTGCGAGGCCAATTCTTTTATGCCGGGCAACTGGCTACTCCCCCCTGTTAAGACTATTCTTTTACTTGCTATTATATGCATATTGGATTGGGTAAGTCTATCCCTTATCATCTCAAATATTTCTTCCAATCGCGGTTGGATAATAGAGGTTAAAACCTGTTTTTTAAGGGGCACAGCCTGTGCATTCATCTCGGCCCCCATTTGGGAAACAGCAAGAGTCACATGCTCGTCCCCTCTGATAGGCATTGCACTTCCGTATAATGTCTTAATTCGTTCAGCTTGGACGGGAGAAATGGAAAGACCTTGCGCAATATCATTAGAAACATGTCGCCCCCCTACAGCCAAAGAATTTATATGCATCACTTGTCCTTCTGTGAACATGGCTATATCTGTGCTGCCCCCCCCTACATCAATCAACGTTACGCCCAGTTCTGTTTCGTCTTCTCCCAGCGTTGCATAAGACGATGCAATAGAAGAAGCTACCAAAGCTTTGACGCCTAAATGACAACGATGAATACAGTTCACGAGCGTATGGACAGGGCCTTTATCAGCCGTAATAACGTGGAGCGAACAAATAATACTTTGCCCGATCATCCCCCGAGGATCTTGGATTCCTTTACGCCCATCAACAGTATAACCTAAAGGAATCGCATGAATAATCTCGAAATCCTTACTTTCATCCACATGAGTAACTTGACTCACCATATGTTCGATATCCTCATCCGTAATAGGACGTTGGGGAATTTTCAGACGTACATTAATAATTTCTGAATCTAAATGATCGCCCGAAATATTAACAAAAACCTCTTTAATAGTTACATTAGCCATCTTTTCAGCTGTATGAACAGCATTCAAAATAGCATTTTCTACCGCTTCCATATGGATGATAACATTGTTTTTAAGCCCTTTTGAGGCATGCTGGCCTATTCCCAACACATGCAAAGCTTGGGTTCTTAGGTCACATTCAGCAATCATGCAAGAAACCTTGGTGCTTCCTATATCTAAGGCTGCCAGTATTTTTTTATTTTGAAGAAGAGGGTTTTGCATCATCACTTATTACGAAATAGTAAATTTATTTTTTATCCGCCAATCAATTTTGGTTTTTGCCTTACTCATCAGGTTATGGGTTTTGTTTAATATCACAAAACTATCCAAGGCTTGTTGCTGATTTTCTTCTGGCAACATGAGGGTAATACCACTTTTTAATTTTAAATTCCAGCGTCTATTTCCTATTCGAACAGCTGCAAGTATTTCTTTCCCCAGCTCAGGGTAGCGTTGTAAATCTTGAACGAGCTGATTAGCAGCTTCAGGCGCTCCTGGCCCCATCACCAAAGGAAGATCGTTATATGTTTCGGGTTGGGGAACGGGGATAGGAGTTCCCTCTCTATCGATGAGATAAATTTGCTTCTTATACTGCCATAAAGCCAAAGGTTCACGCTCTTCAATTTTTATTTTTATCTTGTGGGGCCAATGACGTTCTATATGTACTTTTTTTACCCATGGAAGCTGCAAAAGATTGTTGTAACTATCCTGTAAGTTAAATTTTAACAGGGATTCGCCCGGCATAAGATCAATAGCTTCCATAACATCAGTAGAAGAAATACGTACATTTCCTTCTATGAGAATATCTTTCGCAACCAATCCATAGGCTGCACTTGTACGATAAACGGTATTTTCCACAGATGCATAAAGACGACTAAAAAAGCCGGTGGAGATACCTGCTAAAACAGAAATAATCACAAGAACAAGCAGAAGGGTTACGATCTTTAGACGCAGGGTAAAAGGGCTATTAGATGCACGATAGCGCCCACTTTTTTTTAACGCCTTAATCCTTGACATAAACCATCCTCGACTAACCAATACACTAATTGGTCAAAATTAATTCCTGCATGGGCCGCAATTTCAGGAACTAATGAAAGATCCGTAAAACCTGGCTGTGTATTAATTTCTAAAATACAAATTCTATCTGCATCAGGATCATATCTAAAATCAGAACGGCTAATTCCAGCACATCCTAATGCCTGATGGGCCCGCAAAGCATATTCCATAATGCTATCATAAGCCTTTTGAGGGATAGGAGCTGGAATAATATGCGTTGTGACATTTGCTGTATACTTAGCTTTATAATCATAAAAGCCTTTTTGAGGCTGTAACTCGACAATACCTAATGATCTGTCACCCATCACTGCGCATGATAATTCGTGACCTGCTATGTATTCTTCAACCAATACCTTTTGATGAAAGGGCCAGGAAAACTTATGCTTTATAGGCTCTTCACCTTTTCGGATAATGTGTACACCAACGCTGGAACCTTCATCTATAGGTTTTATGACATAAGGGGTATGCATAGGATGCCTATCTTGAATATCTTCCCAGTTATAGACCCCTCCCTTAGCACACGGAATCCCAGCCGATTCAAAAAAAACCTTCGCTGTAGGCTTGTCCATTCCAATCGCTGAGGCTCGTACTCCTGAATGCGTATAGGGAATTTCCATAATATCTAAAATG
>JBMDXI010000003.1:0-8253 GCA_048595075.1 Alphaproteobacteria bacterium | reverse complement strand
AAAACCATTTCATATCATGAATAATCCGAGGTCATGACAATACATTCTACGCATCATTCTATAAACGAGATAAAAGGAGCGGTCCTTGTGACAGGATCAGCAGGATTTATCGGTTTTCATGTGGCTCAGCAGCTGTTAGAAGCAGGCCTTTCGGTTATAGGAGTAGATTGTTTTTCTGATTATTATGACGTGACGTTGAAAGAAGCCCGTACGCGCATTTTACAAGAAAAATTTCCAAAGACCTATCAGCTTTTTAAAGGACGAATTGAGGATAGAGAGGCTATGGCTCACCTGTGGCAAAAAGCTAACCCAGCTATCTCCCATGTGGTTCATTTAGCTGCCCAAGCTGGTGTTAGATTTTCTTTAGAAAATCCTTATGAATATGTCACATCGAATGTGATGGGGCATTTAGTGTTGCTTGAGTGCATTCGTCACGCAGCGCACCCTGTTAAAAATTTTGTGTATGCAAGTACTTCTTCTGTATATGGGGCAAACCCTCATCTCCCTTTTGTTGAAAATAGCGCAACGGATTCACCTATGTCGCTGTATGCGGCCACTAAAAAAAGTGACGAGATGATGAGTGCTTCTTATTCTCATCTTTTTAGAATGCCTGCTGTAGGGTTGCGCTTTTTTACAGTGTATGGTCCCTGGGGACGCCCCGATATGGCTCTTTTCAAATTTACTAAAAACATATTGGCAGGCCAGCCTATTACTGTCTTTAATCATGGAAAAATGAAGCGAGATTTCACCTATGTGGCTGATATTGTTCAAGGGATTTTGCTAGCATTGGGAACACCTCCTGCTGATACAGGGCAATATGCTCCTCATAAAATCTACAATTTAGGAAATAGCCGTTCCGAATCTGTGATGGATTATATTCACGAGGTAGAAAACCAATTAGGGAAAAAAGCTATTATTGAATTTTTACCCATGCAACAGGCTGATGTTCCTGCAACGTTGGCTGACGTTTCTTTAGCGCGTAAAGAATTAGGTTATCAACCACGTACAACTATTCGCGAGGGAATCGCAAGCTTTATTACATGGTATAAAGCTTATTATGGGGTCTAACTTTTCTCAAGTAACGATTGTAGGGGGCGGCTTCATCGGTTCCTTAATGGCGGGGGTTGCAAGTCGTTTAGGATTAAGTGTTCTACTCATAGATCGATTGCCGTTACCATCCAATCCTGTGAAAGGGATAGAGGATGGGCGCGCTATTTCATTAACCCCTGCGACTTGCCATTTCTTTAAGTCTCTAGGGCTGTGGGATTCTATAGAAGCTGCTGTCACCCCTTTAAAAGAAATCCATACGTTTAACCAGAAACAAGGCCCTGTGATTTTTTCAGAAAAAGAAAGCGGGGGGATGCCCCTGGGGTGTATGATACCTGCCAGTTATTTACAGAAAGCCATTGGAGAGTGGCTTAGTAAGTATGATACCATCTCTTACGCGGGGGAGGTGGAGATTTCCCATATTTCTGGAGGAATGTGTGAGGCCACTCTCACAGGTCAGCAGCGGGGAGGTGATTTTATCCATTCTTCATCCTTGATAATCGGGGCAGATGGAAGGAATTCTTTAACGCGGTCATTGGTGGGATTGAGAGTCCGTCGCTGGTCTTACAACCAACGCGCCTTTGTCACAACTTACTGCCATGAAAAATCCCACGCTTATAAAGCTTATGAATATTTTTTGCCCACGGGGCCCTTTGCCATTCTTCCTTTGCAAGGCGAACATCATTCTTCTATTGTGTGGAGCGTGAAAGAAGAATATGCACAAGAATTGGCTGGCCTATCAGATGATGAATTTGATGCGCGGGTTTCTGAGCATATGGAAAAACTAGGCCCTGTTGCACGTGCAGGAAAATTATATACCTATCCTTTAGAGGGGCATTTTGTCCCTTCTTTTGTGAGTTCGCGGTTTTGTTTAATTGGGGATAGTGCCCATGGTATTCACCCCTTAGCTGGTCAAGGGTTAAACCTGGGAATTACGGATGTAAAAGCATTGGGACATATGTTAGAAAAAGCGATTCATAGGGGGCTAGATATAGGTAGCTATACTCTTTTAAAAAATTTCCAGCACCAGCAACGATTACAGCATATTAAGTTATTAACCCTTACCCATGGCCTTAATTGGCTATTTTCCAATAATTCCCCTGCTCTCAATTTGGTAAGAGGGCAGGGGTTCAACCTTATGGAACGAGTGACGGGCCTTAAACGATTTTTTGCATTGCAAGGGATGGGGCCTTCTTAAATTTGCTGAAAGGAGAGAGCTTTACGTAGAGAGCGGCTTATAAAGCTAGAAGGTGTCCGAATGCCACAGAAAAAGAAAGTGCTGAACACAAGCCCAAGGGAATAAGGCTTTGTATCCTCAGGGAAAGAAAAGGCCTGACCTGAAGACCGACGTGATTCTCCGCTTCCTACGCTATTTTTTGATGATTTAACAAAGGGGATGATAGCATCTTTTATATCATTGAATATATCCGAAAAAGACTTTGAGATAGGGCGACTGGGTTCAATAGGTTCGCTAGATAACTGAGGAGCCCGTGTCTCAGGGGTATAAGGAGCCTTTTGATGAGCATAAGATGGTTGGTCTGAAGAGGAGACCGCTTTCTGCGCCCCACCTGTTGTCACATGCCCTAAACTAGGAATAAAATTACTCTGCTGATCCGCCTGCGGGAGCTGACGTGCTGCTTGAAACCCTCTATTGGTGGTACGTTGTACGAGGGCATCTTCATTAGAATCATCGCTAAAATTACCCTCAGCAGCTATTAACGGTTCAGAGGCGATCAGGGGTTCTGCCATAGCTGAATCTGACTCTCTAGCAATAGGTTCCATGGGTTCAACAGCTGGACTTGTAGCAGCAGGAGCAGGAAAAACTTCAGGCATGGATGGAATGGCTTGTGGAGTTAAACGAGTCATCGGTTCCATAGGCGCACATCCTGTAGCAGGGGCATGAATCATCTCACCCGTAAGGGGAGATGTTTGAGCGGTAGAAATTAACTCAATTTTATCTACTACCCTGGTTCCCCCTGCACCGGGGTGAACAGGTTCAGGGTTATTAAATCCTTTAGCTCTTATAGCTGCTGGTAAAGTCATCGCACTTCCTGGAGATGATGCCTGCACAGCGTCTGGCTTAGGAGCAGAAGATTTTCTTACAAGAGGATTAGATACTGCTGCTTTCAAGCGATTTTTTTCAGGTAATGATTTATTTACCTGGGCAGGAGTTGCAGAATCTTTAGCAACAGGCAGACTTGGTGCAGCTGGGGCTAGAGCAGCAATAGAAGTTGCTTCGGCCGCTTTTGTAGCTGCAGGCAGAGTCTTGATAGCCGTTGCGGAAAAACGGGGCAGGGTAGCCGTACTCACCATGGGAGACTTCTTTTGTCCCATAAAAGAGTTTTGGCCACTAGGTAAAGGTGTTGCTAATTTTGAATGCTTTGTAATAATAGAAGAATGAACAACAGACGTGTTAAGAAAAGTAGGACTAACTTTTGGAGAAGATATAGCTGCTCTTCGCGCAACAGGGCCTAATATAGATCCTACCTCGGCAGCGGTTCCTAAAGCCTGTAAACTGGTTCCTAATAAAAATCCTATAGTTAAAAACTTCTTCATATTTATACTCCCTTTTTGTAGGCTTAATTTCTTATTTTTAGGTATTTCCCTACATTATTTATATAGGTATTAAAAGGAGAAATTTCAAGGGTTGGAGAGAGAAAATAGCTATTTTTTTACGCGGAGAAAATACACAAAATCCCGATATTCTTGCTCTA
This sequence comes from Alphaproteobacteria bacterium, assembly GCA_048595075.1. Lineage (GTDB taxonomy): Bacteria > Pseudomonadota > Alphaproteobacteria > UBA7879 > UBA5542 > JBAWWO01. Next base: position 4,492 of record JBMDXI010000003.1, on the reverse strand, counting down.
ATTTTACAGCTTGGTGTTTGACCCGTTTGAGTTCAGAGTCATAGATTGTTTCGGTAAAACCCCATAAAGGGAAATCCTTGCGAAGGGGATGCCCTTCAAATCCATAATCTGTCAAAATGCGACGTAGGTCATGATGGTTGGAGAATTTGATGCCATATAAGTCCCAGGCTTCTCGTTCATACCAAGGGGCTGATCGATAAATAGAGCCAACAGAAGGCACAAATTCTTCCTCTGTAAATTCAATAATAACCCGCAATCTTGTATTTAATTCAAGACTGAGCAAATTATATACTAACTGAAATGGAAAGGGTGATGACGGGTAATGAACTCCGCAGATATCCATTAACTGATTAAAGCGGCAATGAGGGTCACGCTTAAGGGCTCCTAAGACTTTATCAATTTCAATCTTATCCACATGGAGTACAAGTTCTCCATGGTCTAAGTAATAATTGACACGATGTTGAGGAATTAATTTTGACTGTATATGGTTGCCCAATTCCATTAAGTTCGTCATCATTTATGCCTTTGACTTTGCAGTGGAGGTTTTAATTTTTTGTTGCAACTGTTTGACAGCATAAAGAAGCGCTTCTGCTGTAGGGGGACATCCTGGTACATAAATATCAACAGGGATAATGGTATCACAGCCACGGACGACAGAATAAGAATAATGATAGTAACCGCCGCCATTGGCACACGATCCCATGGAAATGACCCACTTAGGCGCCGCCATTTGCTCATAAATACGCCGAAGAGCTGGCGCCATTTTATGAGTGAGGGTACCCGCGACAATAATAAGATCAGCTTGACGAGGGCTTGGCTGAACCATAACGCCATGACGATCCAGATCATAACGACTGGCATTCGTCTGCATCATTTCCACTGCACAACAGGATAGGCCAACTGCTAAGGGCCACAAAGACCCGCTTTGCGCCCATGCTGCTACTTTATCTATCGCTGTGACGACAAAGCCCTGGCTGGAAAAACCTTCATCTGCTCTCTTTAAGAGCTGGTCTTGGCTCATATTCAACACTTCGTCTGATGTATGAAAGGTTAAATCCAATCTAAGGCTCCTTTTTTCCATTTATATACAAAGCCAGCAATTAAGAATCCTAGAAAAGTTAATATCGATAGCCACCCATATAAGCCAATAGTATCAAAAGCAATAGCCCAAGGAAATAGAAATACTAATCCTAAGTAAAAAATAATAAAAAGAACTGCTATAATATAAAAGCGTATGCTAAAGGGGAGTTCTGCTTCATGTAATGAATCAAACCCACACTCATAGGCTGTATTTTTATCAATGCTGGAGCTACGCTTTGTGCGTATCAAAGACATAAAGTAAATAAAGGTAGTAATGCCCGCAGATAAAATGACGAAAAGCCAAATGTATATATAAGGACTTATATTCATATCCTACCCATATCATAGAAGGAGGGGGGTGTACAGCAGGATATCGCCTGAGTTATGGAGCACATCTAGTTATCTCCATCAACTGCGAGGATGGGCGTGGCGATAAACTTCTTGCAGGCGTTTGCGATTTATTTTGGTATAGTTTTGTGTGGTAGAAAGGGAAGCATGGCCCAATAGCTCTTGAATAGTACGCAAATCGCCATTTTCCTCTAACAGATGAGTGGCGAAACTATGGCGTAACGCATGAGGCGTTACTGACTCAGGCAAACCACAAAGGCGACGTAGATGACGCATTTCTCTTTCTGCAACAGATATATTAAGTCGTTTTCCTTGGGCGCCCCTAAAAAGGGGAGAATCTCCCTTTTGCTCAAATGGGCAATCTTTAAGGTACTCTTGAATTTTGTCATATACCATAGGCAAGAGTGGGACAACACGTTGTTTGTTACCCTTCCCATGAATGCGTAATAAATCATTTGAGCCAGGTAAGTCCTTTTTATTTAAGGTAAGAGCTTCACTAATACGTAATCCACTGCCGTATAAAAGGGAAAAAAGGGCAACATTGCGCTTACTAATCCACCCTTCGTGCATTGCAGCAGCATTGGCGAGTAGATTCTGGGCTTCTTCTTGAGAGAGAGCCCGCGGAATGGCTTGCAGTTTTTTAGGGGAACGAATAATTGCAATAATAGGATTATGTCCATAAGAACGACGCTCTAAAAAGGTAAAGAAGCTTCGGACAACTGCTAGCGCACGAATGATAGAGGATTTTGAGTATTGCTGGTGGTGGGTTAAATAGGATAACCAAGCGCGAAAGTCTTGGGCCTTTAAACCTTCTAGCTTTTGCAATGTAAGGGCTTCCCCTAAGTGTTCGTGCATAAACTGAAAAAATTGTATTAAAATTTGTTCGTATAAAGGAGTGGTGCGGGCAGATAATCGTCGCTCTTTCTGTAACCATTGCATCCATTCGCGAAGATAGGGGGTGAGATGTTCCATGCTAAGACCTTAAAGCTTCTACACCTGGTAATTTTTTGCCTTCTAACCATTCTAAAAATGCGCCCCCTGCCATGGAAACATAGGTAAACTGGTCAAATAAATTCATGTGCTGGAGTGCAGAGGCGGTATCTCCGCCACCCGCCACACTCATGAGATGAGAAGCAGAAGTGCAGGTAGCAATATGGCGTGCTAATGCATGGGTTCCTTTATCAAAGGGGGTGATTTCAAATAACCCCACAGGGCCATTCCAAACCAGGGTATGAGCATGATCAATCTGCGTACAAATAGCTTTGACTGTGGCTGGGCCTATATCTAAGATCATTTGATCTGGGTGTAGAGGGTGGGATAAAGGAAGCGTTTCTATTTGGGCGGCCTGAGGGGAAGTTGCGACAATAACATCTTGCGGTAGTATAATGTGGCATTTTTTCTGATGTGCTTTTTCAAGTATGGTTATACATTGCGGTACCAGACTTGGTTCTGCCAAAGATTTTCCTATAGCATACCCCTGCGCTAAGAGAAAGGTATTAGCCATCCCTCCACCAATCGCAAGAATATCCATTTTATCGATTAAGTTCTCTATAAGTTCTAATTTCGTTGATACTTTAGCCCCCCCTAAAATAGCCATGACAGGCTTTTGTGGATGACTCAGTAAACTTTCTAAGATAGTAACCTCTTTTTCAAAGAGGCGACCTGCACAATGAGGGAGCAAACGGGGAAGCCCATCAACCGAGGCATGGGCCCGATGGGATACAGAAAAAGCATCATTGACGTAAATATCGCCTAAACGGGCCAAGGCAGCTGCAAAATCAGGAGCATTTTTTTCTTCCCCCTCGTAAAATCTTAGATTTTCTAAAAATAGAATTTCTCCAGATTTTAGGTGATGAACTAATTGCTCCACTGCGGGGCCAATAGTTTCATCGCAAAATATTACTTTTGCTTCAGTACCCACAAGTCCAGCTAGCTCGGCCGCTATCGGCTGCAAGGAAAACAGGGAGTCTTTTTTGCCTGCAGGCCTTCCTAAATGAGATAAAATAATAATCTTTGCTTTTTTGGCTAATAGTTCTTTGATGGTGGGAAGGGTGGCTTGAATACGGCTGATATCTGTGATTTTTGTGCCTTCCAATGGTACATTAAAATCTGTTCGTAATAGGACGACTTTATCGGTAAAATTAAAACTATCTAAAGTTGGTAAATGCATGTCTATAAATTTACTATAATTTTTGCGATCCCAAGCAATAAAATTCCTCCCCCTAAAGAAGGAATAAGAATTTTCCAGCAAAGGCTCATAAGTTGATCATAACGCAATCGGGGTAAGGTTGCTTGAATCACTATAGTTAGAAATAAAATAATTCCCATTTTTAGAAAAAACCAAATGTATCCTGGGACATTCACGATTGTAAAAAGAGGTTGCCATCCCCCTAAAAATAAAATAGTGGTGAAGGCACTGAAAAATAATAAATAGAGGTATTCCGCTAAAAAGAAAAAGGAGAAAGAGAGGGAAGAATACTCTGCAGCATAACCTGCACCTAATTCAGATTTTGCATGGGGTAAGTCAAAGGGGACGCGCTGACATTTAGCCAGTCCCGCAATTAAAAAGGCAAGGAAAAATGGGAATAGGGGAACAATAAACCATAGATCTTCTTGTTCTTTCACTATACCTGATAAGTTAAAGGTTCCCCCCCATAACACAACGGCTAAGAGAACGAGTCCTATTACCAGCTCATAAGAAATAAGCTGCGCTAAAGCCCGTATAGTCCCTAAGAGAGCATAGGTAGAGCGACTTGCCCATCCTGCTATGAAAATGCCATACATAGAAAATCCCATCATAATGACTATATAGAGAAGGCCCATGTTTAAATCTATAAACATAAGGTGTTTATCAATTGGGATTACTACCCATATTGAAAGGGCAAAAATTAGTGTAAAGAAAGGGGCAATCAGAAATAAAGTTTTCTCAGCTTTGTGGGGGATAATGTGTTCCTTGGAGAATAGCTTTAAAACATCCGCAAGGGGTTGTAGTAGCCCAAAAAATCCAACTGTATTCGGCCCTTTCCGAAGTTGAATCGCGCCTATTAACTTGCGTTCAAAATAG
>JBMDXI010000002.1:0-1514 GCA_048595075.1 Alphaproteobacteria bacterium | reverse complement strand
TGCGTTCAAAATAGGTTAGATAAGCGGCACCCAACAAAAGACCTACAATCAGGAGCCCCATGAGTGAAGTTATTTTACAGAAAGATATAATAAAAGGTACCATATTCACTTCCATATAGTTTTATCTTTCATCTTCGTTTTCTTTTGTTCCTCGGTGAAGAGGAATATGATGTAAGACAATGTGGTTGGGGCCGGGGTCTTTGATATTAGATGTGGGAGGAGGGGGTAAAAAATTTCTTTTATGGCTAAGAAGGGCAACTACCCCGATCATCGTAATAAATAAAACAAATCCCACCATTTGCACGATTAAGAAATAGTCTGTATAGAGCACTTCCCCCAAAGCTTGAACTTTTAAAGCCTCTACTAGCTGGGAATGTAAAAACTGCTGAGAAAAAGTATCTAACTTAAGGAGAAGCAAACTACAAAGTTGTATTGCTAAAACTCCTCCTGCCCCATAAATGGCCACTTTTTCTGAGGATTTTAAAGAAAAATTCTCATCTTTTAAGGAAGAAGCCATCATCATGCCAAATAAGAATAAAATGGCAATTGCTCCCGTATAAACAAGCAATAGAATAAGCCCTAAAAACTCAGCTCCCATCAAAATCAATAACATTGAGGCATTAAAAAAAACACCGATTAATCCTAATGCAGCATAAATGGTGTTTTTTGCCACTAATACAGCCACACAAGCACCTATGATGCCGATTCCAAAAATATAAAAAACAAGGTCGGCAAAATGATTAAATAAAAAATTCATCAGTTGGAAGCATCTTCTTTAAAGCGTTGCCATATGGCACTTTCCCAACGATCACCATTCGAGAGAAGCTTTTCTTTATCATAGATAAGTTCCTCTTTTGTTTCCGTTGAAAACTCATAGTTAGGGCCCATCACAATAGCATCCACAGGACACGCTTCTTCGCATAATCCACAATAAATGCATTTTGTCATATCTATATCATAGCGGCTTGCATGATGGTGTCCATCTTCTTTTTGCTCTGCCTCAATGGTAATTGCTTGGGACGGACAAGCAGCCTCGCATAATTTGCACGCAATACAACGCTCTTCGCCATTTCCATAGCGCCTTAACACAGGTTCTCCGCGAAAGCGAGGGCTGAGAGGATTCTTTTCAAAAGGATAATTGGTCGTTACTTTGCGTTTAAAAAAATACGAAAGAGTTCTATAAAACCCCTGTAGAAATCGCTTGAGAAATAAAGTATAGTTCCAATTTATCTTTATCATACTTTGAATAGTACCTGGCTTTTATTTATTTGTCACCCCAGGTTTTAGTGATAAAATTTTAACAAGGAAATTTTATGAGAAAATTATATATTATTTTTGTATTAACGTTAGTTGGAGCAGGTGTAGGCTTATTTATATACCCTAAAAGCTATTTTAATTTTTCTGACTTTTATGATCAAAAATATGGTAATGCCTCCTATCGCTTTTACTACTATTGGCGAAATTTCATAGATCCTTCTTTTGGGTGGCAACCAGCTCCTCCTCTTAGTAAGTAC
>JBMDXI010000001.1:0-5934 GCA_048595075.1 Alphaproteobacteria bacterium | reverse complement strand
ATAGTGTCAAATAACTTATCTAAAAGTAGAATGCGAGAATCATATAAAAACTACGCCAGTGGATATATATATAAATCTCTGGATGTTGATATTTTTAAAAAGCACTTACATACAACTGTTAAATATTGGTCGAGTATGTGCTTGCCTCATATGTAAGTATTTCCGAAAAAAGTCTTTTATTTCCTTTTTTTTAGTCAAGCCATCATCTTTGTTTCTTTTAATGAGCAATACTCTTGAGCGCTGACAATAATATGATCAAGCACATCGATTCCTAGTTTGACTCCAACCTCACTAATAAAGTGTGTTAAGTCAATGTCTGATTGAGAAGGGGTACACTCTCCACTCGGATGGTTATGCACTAATAATAGAGAGGCTGCCCCATAGTGGAGAGCTTGCTTCATGATCTCGCGCGGATAAACCATTGTGTGGTCAATAGTCCCTTTTTGATGAATTTCGTCCGCAATGAATTGCTTTTTTTTATCTAAATAAAACACATGAAATTGCTCTATTTTCATGTCGATGATGCGCAAGCGACAATAACGCACAAGCTGCTCCATATCTGATAAAATAGACCTTTTATTAATATCAGATAGAGCTAAACGTTGGCTAATGGCGCGAATCATTCTAAAGTAGGCGGCTGATGTATTTCCAAACCCTTTTACTGCTTGAAGATCTGATAAAGGGGCTTGGAAAACTCCCTGCAAGCTTCCAAATTTTTTTAATAATTCTTTTGCGAGTGGCTTTACATCCCCCCGCGGTTGGCTTAAGAACAAAACCATTTCTAATAATTCATAGTCCGCTAAAGCATCGTCTCCAGCTGTTAAAAGTCTATCTCTTAAACGTTGGCGATGGCCATGGTGAGAATCGAGGATAGTCATGATCAGGAATAGGGAGGGCAGGTATAACCGTGCGGAGAGAGGGTGAATATTTCAACCCCCGTCTCTGTAATGCCGACCGTATGCTCGAATTGAGCGGATAAAGATTTGTCCTTAGTAACAGCGGTCCACCCATCTTGTAGAATCTTTACATCATAACCGCCGGCATTAATCATCGGTTCTACAGTCATAAACATGCCGGCTTCTAAGATTTCACCTGTACCTTTCCGACCATAGTGCAATACTTCAGGGCTATCATGAAATTTTTTACCGATACCGTGCCCACAAAACATGCGCACAACTGAAAATCCTTTCTTTTCTACAAAAGATTGAATGGTATATCCTACCTCCCCCAGTTGTACGCCCGGGGCCATTATTTCGATGCCTCTCATCATAGCTTCATAGGTTGCTTCCACAAGTTTTTGGGCTTTTACATTTGGGCGGCCTACGTAAAACATGCGACTGGTATCCCCATGCCACCCATCTAATATAACTGTTACATCAATATTAATGATATCTCCCTCGTATAGTTTTTTGGGCCCAGGAATACCATGACACACAACATGATTAACGGATGTGCAAATAGACTTAGGAAATCCCCGATAGTTAAGGGGAGCAGGAATAGCCCCATGCGCTAAAATAAACTCATGACATAGAGTATCAAGGGCTTCAGTCGTTATGCCAACTGTAACGTGGGGAGTGATAAAGTCTAACACTTTTGCGGCTAACTGTCCTGCTTTACGCAGGGCTATAAAATCAGCAGGTGAATGTAAGATGATGGATGATTTTTTAGACGATAGGGTCATTGAAAATTTAAATCTACAGGAACAGGTTTATTAATTCGAATTTCATTATCTTCCACTATACAGTCGTAGGCTAATATCTCAACCCCTTTTTCGTAGGCAGTCAAAAAAGTTTTTGCGTAGAGAGGATCAATCTGAGCTGCAATGGAAAAAGAAGTGCAGTCCTCTCGTTGTATTAAATAAATCATCACGCCCCGCTTGTGTTGCGCGACCATATCCATGAGTTCATTTAAGTGTTTTGTTCCGCGAGCGGTCACTGCGTCAGGGAAAAGAGCCTTTCTATTTTCTGCTAAGGTAACATTTTTCACTTCTATATAGGTATCTGGTTTGGCATCATCACACAGAAGAAAATCAATCCGAGAATTTTGTCCGTATTTAACCTCCCGATGCAGATGGGCATAAGACATCAAAGAAGGGAATAGACCTTGACGAAGGGCTTCTTCTACTAATTTATTAGGGTGCTGGGTATTAACCCCCACTAATGTTCCTTCTACTTCAATAATTTCTAAAGTGTATTTTAATTGACGACTTTCCTTTAAATTTTCACTGATCCAAACTTTATTGCCTGTATCAACTAGCCCTTTCATAGACCCGGAGTTAGGGCAATGGGCAATAACTACCCGTTGTCCAGGAAGTAAAATATCAGCCAAAAATCGATTGTACCGTCTAATAAGGGTACCTTGAATTAAAGGGGTTTCAAATTTCATGCCTTATCATATCATTTTTAATCAAAAATACATTAAACTTCTTTTGAAATCCTCAGGGGAGGGGAGGTAAAAAGTAGTCCTTCACTTCCTCTCTATGTTTACTAAAAGTTTCATGCGTTATTCTGAAAAGTTTAACAAATTAACCTTTTAATGTAGAGGATAATCTTTTATCTTAAAGAAATGAAAAAAGTCTTGTTTTTAATAGGAAAAATTTTCCTGGCACTTGTTCTGTGTCTGCTGTTGATTGGTATGATTGGGCTTGATCGGCTGTCCAAGCATCCGCTTGTCATAGGAACTGATTCTCCTTTAAGGCAATATATTCCCCAAGATTTACATTTTGACCAGGCTATCCTTAAAACTGATGGTTTCTATAATTTTCCTACCTTGGAATTAACGCAGCTTCATTTTCAAAATAAAGCAGTGGTAATAAAAGCACCCTCAGTGCATTGTACATGGCGCTTTTTAGATATTCTCTTGGGAAAACTGCAACCCATGGCCATGCGTATAGAGAAACCTGTTATTCATATTTTTCCCCTCGATACAGCCGATTCCGAGGGCTTCACTCCCTCAGCTATCATAAAGACTACTCTCGATAAAATTCCTTTAAAATACTTAGAAATTCAGGAAGGGAAGCTAACCCTAGAACGCCAAGATAAAAATCCGCTTCATCTGGAAAAATTTACCTTGTTTATTTTTAAACATTTGACGAAGACGATAGGGGCCTTGGAAGGGAATGTCCTCATAGAGGGACGGTCTGTTCCTGTGGCTGTGGATGTAAGCGTGAACCATTTCAATTTAGAGGTGGAGGGGACTATAAAGGTAAATAATTTTAATTTAAACCTTATTTCCAATTCCAATGAAACGATGGAATCTATTAAGAAGTTTTATCCCTATGATATAGATGGCACATTTTCTTTCGACCTTGAGCCTGCTGCTGAAAAACTTTCTCTTTCTGGAAAATGGTCTTTTTACTTAGAAAAAAATCTTATTGTTCCGATAGAAGCCCAAGGGAAATGGAATCATAAAAATAAGGCCTTTTCTTTTAATTTAAATCTTCCGTCGTTAGAGGCCTCTCTTCTTTCTAAAATTTGGTACCCTTCAGTTCCTAAAGTCAGAAATTGGATTTTAGAAAATATTCCCCACGGCCATATAAAAAATCTTTCTGTTCAATTAGAGGGAACCTTCCCCTCAGAGCAAGAAATAAATGTAACCACTCTTAAAGGATTTTTATCTCTTGAAAATGGGAAGCTTATTTATAAAGCAGACCTTCCGCCTTTAGAGCACCTGAACTGTACGGCCAATTTTGACTTAAATCATGTAAAAGTAGATGTTGCTAAGGCCCACATTAAAAATTTAGAAATATCTCATTCGTCGGCTCTATTGAAAGATTTTAGTAAAGAGTTCCTTGTCTTAGAACTTAATCTCAACCTGGAAAAAAGTTTAGAGTCACTTATTTGGCTTTTAAATCATCCTCCTTTGCGGGGTGTGTTGGATAACTTAATCCCAAAAGCTAAAGGGGGCGTCAATGGAAATATTTTCGTAAATCTGCCATTAAAAGAACAGATTTCCTCTGCTGATGTTCGTACAAAAGGAGACATTTATTTATCTGATGCTCAATTAGACATAAAGATTCCTGATAAGCCTCTTCTTAATCTAAGCAATAGTTCTCTTCACGTACAGTGGACAGAAAAGGGACTAGAAATAAAAGGAACAACCACTTTAGATAATTTCAAAACTCAGGTTGACATCCAACAAAATTTTTCTTCTCAGCAAAAAATTAAAAGTAATTATAATATAAAGGGAACAGGAAATGTGAAGGCAGCTTTAAAGTTTCTACCCCCTGATATAGCTTCAAATATAAAAAGTACGGGCAAGATAGATGTAGATTATAAAGGGCACGAAACATTTGATGGCATTGCCTATACAGATTTAAAAGTAGATTTTAAAGAGGCTGATTTAGCCTTACTTCCCCTTAAGTGGCATAAAAAAGCCGGTATAAAAGGGGAGGTTGATTTATCTTATACGTCTCACCAAAACCTGCTCAAACAAATAAATAAAATTGTGATTCGTTCCAAAAATCTAGATATTGAAGGAAAGGTAAATTTTGATAACCAAGGACATATGGACTCCTTTCTTCTTTCTCCTTTTAAATTTAATAATTCTCAAGGGGTGCTAAAAGGAACGCGCACAGAAAAAGGATGGAAAATTAACTCTCAATTCCCTTATCTTCATGGGGAATCTTTAGTTCCTGTTATTAAAAACTATCTTAAGAATTCTTCAGCCTCTACCGCTTCCTATGATATTAATTTTGGTGTCAAAAATTTATTTTTAGCTCAAGGCTATCAAGTCGATGATTTTAAATATGCTTCGAAGGTGGAAAATGGTTCCACTAAATCTTTAGCCGTATCAGCCAGAAATCTATTGAAAGTTTCTTATGGGCCTCAAGGTAAAAATTTAAAACTGTTTGTGTCAGTGGAGGAGTTGGGGCCTTTATTGCAGGGGCTGCAATTAATCGACACTATAAAAGGAAAAAAGCTTATTATAGAGGCAGAAAGACCTATTGCTAATGCTAATAAACCCTTTAAGGGAACGTTATTTATTGATAAACTTTATATAAAAGATGCTCCTGTTTTTGCCCAACTTTTATCTTTAATTTCGTTGGAGGGATTGCTTTCTCAATTAAAGGGAAAAGGCCTGGTATTTAAGGATAATGAAGCGCAATTTCAATATAAAGACCAGAAAATCGCTATTGAAAAAGCTAAAATAATGAGTTCATCCATTGGCATAACGGCAAAAGGGTATATTGATCTAAAAGAAAAGACGTTATCTTTAGAGGGTGTTTTGGTACCTGCTAATTTCTTGAATCAAATAATTGGAAATGTTCCTATCTTAGGTCATATTTTGACAGGCGGTAAAGGCGAAGGAGTGTTTTCTATTTCCTATTCCGCCACAGGGCCTTTAAATAATCCTAAAATCCGCAGCAACCCTTTGGGACTTTTAGCGCCGAATTTCCTTAAGAATTTATTTCAAGATATTACCCATAGTGGTACCCCCACACCTACTTTAGAAGAAGGAAAGCAAGCATAAGTCCGATAGAGTAAAATATATTTTACTCTTGCAGATAAAAACTATTTCCTGGTTAAATATAATTAACTTTATTAATGAAAACTTATAATTAGTAAAAAAGAGTTTACCAATGGCTGAATTATGGTGGGGAAAAGTTCGAACTCTCGAAAGAAGTAATTAAAATGGCGTGTGAGCAGATGGAAAGTCATTTGGAGCATGCTCAAGAAGCCATTTATACCACTAAGGTTGGGACAAAAAGTTTGAAAGATAAATTAATAAAAACGATGGAAACACAATGGAACGGCACATTCAATTTGATTGGACAATCTTTACTAAAGAAGCTATGGCACTGTTAATAAAGTAGGTTAAGAACTTTCATGGAAGCAAGGGCGAAGAAAGAGAAGAAGGTAATGTCGAGTTTATCAAAGCGCAGAGCTAAGCGTTTGTTTTCTTTGATGTGGGCAAAGAATCTCTCAACGGCTG